>CAXDNE010000013.1:0-52909 GCA_963990595.1 uncultured Methylobacterium sp. | reverse complement strand
ACACTATCCTCTTCGTCGGCAGCGTCAGATGTGTATAAGAGACAGCCCCACGGCTTGAGGGCGGTCAGCCGAAGCGCGGCGCCGGGATGTGCGAGTCCATGGTTTCGGTGGCGTCCGCCGAGAAGCGATGCAGCGTGCTGCGTGCCGCAGCCGCCCCCTCGCGCATGATGGTCGCGGCCACGCCCAGAACTTCGGTGGCCGTGACCCTGGCGAACCCGCCGTCGAAGAAGGCCGGTTGCGCCCTCGCCGCGTCGGGAACGAGCTTCTCGGCCGGCACCCGGGAATGGCTGGCGGCGGCCTTGGAGAGCTTCACGGTCGCATCCACGCCCAGGAAGTGCGCGAGCAGCGCCTCCCCGTCCTTCGGAGCCCGTCCGACGAGGTCCGCGAACCTGCGGCCGTCCGCGGCAGCCTTCGCGGCTACCAGGGCCGCCGAGATCGCCGGATCGGAACGGGCTTCGCGAAGGGCGGAGGCGTACCGGGGCGCCGGGCGGAAATGGCCCGACGCGTCGGTCGAGCCGTAGCGGGATAGACCGGCTTCGGGGCCGTGCAGCGCCAGCGTCCGGGCCCAATCGCCTTCGGAGATCCTGAACGGCCCCGCCAATCTGCCCCGCCGCCCCGGAGCCATCGACGTGGCGATCTGCTCGGCAGCCGCGTTGATCACGATCAGGAGCTCGGGTTGCAGGCCGGCATCCTCGGCGCTGCGCGCGAAAGTCAGCAGGTCGGTCTTCGCCTGCTGGAAGGTCGGGTTCAGACCGGCGACGAGAGGCTCGATCTCCTGCGTCGCGCGCGGAACGGCGAGGCCGGCGTCGGCATCGTGAAGGTTTTCGTCCAGGAACCGGGTTTCGTCCGCGGCGGGCGCCTTCCCGGGCGCCTTGCCGGGCGTGGTCGCGCGCGAGATCCCGCGCGCCTGCGCGGCCTCGGCATGCGAGGGAGCGGCCACAGGCGCGGCCGCCCCGAGAGCGGCGGCCAGGAGCGCCGCGCGCCCCATGCCGCCCATCGCCGTTCTGAATGAGACTACCATGCCGCCGAAGTACTCCGTGGCGGCATCCTTCGAACTCGTCCTCGTCATCGCCGTTCCTTTCGAGGGAGCAACCGGAGATGGTGCGGCTCCTTCGTCGAAAATCGCAATGAACGGCTCAGCGGCGGGGTGCCGGCCCGATGACGTAGGCGGCGACGCGCTGCTCGAACTCGGACGCGAGAAGCTCGGCCGGCTCGCCTTCGTCCGGGCCGGGCATCCGGACCTCGAAGACGTGCAGCTGGCCTCCGTCCGCCATCGCCTGCCGAACGAGCTCCGCCCCTTCGGAGAGACGGAGCTCGACGGTTCCGGCCGGCGAGTGCAGCCGGATGTCGAGATCTCCCACGATCTCGAACGCCGTCGCGCGCGCCTCGAGCGGCTCGATGTAGATCGACGGCTCTCCCCGCTCGTTCAGGGCGCTCTCGACCTCGGGTGCGGGTTCGCTCATGGCTCGGCTCCTTCGCGGCGGGCGGGCTCAGTAGGTGACCTTCAGCTGCAGGAAGCCCTGCGTGGTCTGGTAGATGCCCGAGCTCTTCGAGATCGACTGCTGGTCCACCGGCAGGTTGGCGCCGGCGACGGCCTTCGCCTGGCCGCTGTCGAGCACGATCCGACGGGCGCCGATGCCGATCGAGGTGTGCTCCGAGACTCGGAAATCGACCGAGCCCTGCACGGTGAAGCCGCTCGCGTGGGAGGAGGTGTCGACGAAGTTCGGGATCGGTCCGAGCGAGTCCTGCCGAAGGTAGTGGCTGTCCTCCAGGCGGTAGCCCTCGAGGCCCGGCGGGAGGTAGGCGCCCTCGAGGCGGATGCCGACGTAGTCGGTCACCGGCATGGAGGCCTCGAGGCCGACCCGCGGCAGCGTCCAGCGCACCTCGTTCTTGATGATCTTGGTGCCGGCCGCGACCGGCTGGGTGCCGGGCGCGCCGCAGAGCGCGCCGCCGACGTCGTCCGGATTGCAGGTCAGGCCGCGGGCGGTGAAGGTGTCGTCGCGATAGAGGAAGCCCACGAACGGGCCGACGCGGAGACCGTACTGCGGCAGGACGAGGGGCGCCCATCCGATGTCGACGGTCGCGTCCGTGAACTGCTGGCTCGTCAGCTTCGACGTGGTGCTCGAGATCGTGCTTCCCGCGAGGAAGTCGTCGTCCCGGAGCCGGCCGCCCACGTTGAAGCCGAAGCCGACCGTTCCCTTGACGAACAGGTCGAGCGTCTTGTGGTTGATGCGGGCGAAGACCTCGCCCCCATGCGAGTCGATCCCGGTGAAGCCGAGGCGCGACAGCGGGGTCGTTCCGTCGATGTCCTTCACCTTCGCCTTGTAGGACGGCTGGCCGTAGACGTAGCGGATGCCGAGCTCGAGCTCCGCGTCGCGGTAGGCGTCGTAGTAGGGGCTCGTCTGGGCGGCCGCGCCGGCCGCCGAGAAGGCCAGGGCCGCCAGGGCCAGGGCTGCGGAACGCTTCATGGTGTCAGGATCTCCGATCGGGAAGACGCGGTTCCTTCGATCCGCATTTCATTCCTTCATCGACCATTGTCCGAATTTCGAAACGTGGCAAGCGAGGCGCCCGATCTCCGACGTCCGGCTGCACACTAGCGTTAGGACCCCGTCCAGACCCCGTTAATTTGGCAACTCGCCATGACCCCATGACGACGTCGTGGCGAGTTGAATAGGATGGATCCCGAGGGTCGACTCTTCGGGTTTCGAAGCGATTTCGGGCGACCCCGGGTGCCCGCGCCGGCATCCGCGACCGGATCCACCCGGCTGAATTCGATTTTCGAACGAAGCGGTCGACACGCGCCCAAGCCCGACCCCGACCAGTTCGTCGGGTGGCCATGGCCTCGAACCTCCTCCGATGGTCGACGACGTTCCGAAAGCCGACCGGAGCCCAAGCTCGCGTTTCCGATCCCTTCGAATTTCGGACCGGCACGAAGCGACGGCCCTGGCCCGGAGCTGCCGCTCCACGTTCGCCGAACGACCGGAGACGCGAGACGGCTGACCCCGGCCGGGACGGATGGGCCGCGGCCAGGATCCGGAATCCGCTCCGCCTTCGACGCACCGGCTCAGAACCACGCCCGGTCCCGACTGCACCTCCCGCGTCCGCTGCGACCCTCCGGGGACAAGGCTGGGCTCCCGATCGCGCCGACGACCTTTGAACCGGCATCGAAGGAACGAGGAGCTTTCGGACTTGACGAGGTAATGGATACCGAACAGAGCTTGCGTATCAATGGCACGCCGAAGCCGCTCTTCATCCCCACCGGACGGACCCATGGCCGATCAAGTCGCCGCAACGAAATTCGAAGTCCGCTACGAGCCGGGTGCCGACCTCCCGATCCTCGTCGACCATCTGATGGCGACGACGATCGAGAGCGGGATCTACCTATCCATGGCGACCCTGGTGCCCGCGAAGACGGACGGCCGCGAGGCGAGCGTCCAAGCCACGCTGTTCCTGCCGGTCAGCGCGATCGAGGCGTTGTTCAATCTGACTTCGGACGTCCGCCGGCACCTCGGAGGCGGCCATCCCGAAATGAAGGGTGACGCCGTCGCGCTCCGCCATGACCTGCCGCGATCCGACGTCCCGCAGCTGGCGAACTTCTTCAACTGCAACGGCACTCCGGACGGCGTGGTCCTGAGCGTCGGGCGCCAGTCGGCGGGCACGCCGAACCTGGGAGTGATTTTCGCCTCCTACCACATGACGATCGGCACGCTGCTGCAACTGCACTGGCTCGTCGAGAAGCTGGTGGGCCTGATCCGACGCCCCCAGGGCTTCGCCGAAGGTCCGACCACCCAGCAGTAGCCTTTCTGCCGTTCCTTCCCGTTTTTTGCCGTCGCGCCTTGACGCGAAGGCGAACGTGAATCTTTTCTGAAGGAACGGATCTTCGCGCCCTGGAGGGCCGGATGCAGGAAGCGCACGCACTCATGTCGGATTCCCCGACCGTTCCGGCCCGAGCGGACATCGCGCGTCGGCTCGTCGAGGATTACCTCGCGCCGTCCGTCGAGACGCGTCCCGACCGGCTGTCCCTGACCACCCGGCATCACGAGATCCTGCGGGCGCTGAAGGCGGCCAAGACCGGACTGCTCGTCAGGGAGCTGACCGACCACACCTCGTCCAAGGACCACCCCCACGGCGAGGCCGTCGTCGCTGCCCTGACGCAGCGGCTCATCGACGAAGGTCTCGTCGCCGTTGCGCGCGAAGCCGACGGGCGCCGCTACAGCATGACGGAGAAGGGGCTCGGGCACGTCGCTTCGCTGCGGAAGGGGACGACCGCCGGCCAGCCCTCTCGGCACGGCCGCCGCAAGAGGATCACCGACGTCCTCGGGCTCAGTGCCGACGCGCTCAAGGCCTTGGTCGCGGAGAAGCTCGCCCAGAACCACCCGGAGCTGCTCGGTCCGGCGGAGATCGCGGAGAAGATGGGGCTCGAACGTGCGGCGGGGACCGGCACGATCCGCGGCCTGCTGGCCCAGCTCGTCGCGGCCGGCGAGGCCGAGTGGATCGAGCTGCGCCCCGGCTGCGGGGTCTACCGAGCCTCGGCCTCCCTCGCGGCGGCGACGGGTGCCGGCGACCGGGGCCCGGTGTCTCCCGTGGCCGGCCGTGTCCTCGCGATCCTGGCGGCGTCGTCCCGTCCGGTCGAGGTCGCGGCGATCGCGCGCGAGATCGGGCTGCCGAAGGCGGCCCTCCGTCTGGCGACCTTCGAGCTCAAGCAGGCCGGCTACGTCGTCCGCAAGCGCCGGCGCGGCGTGGTCTCCTATGTCGCCACCGATCCCGGCCGGGCACTGGCCGCTGGCGGCTGACAGTCGACGCAAGGTATCGATCGAAGACGTGAGAGCCCGGCGTGCCCCGCGCCGGGATCTTGCGTCTTCCGTTCCGCTCCGCGGACCCCGGCATCCGTAACGGATCGCCGAAGGAACGAATGCCAAGCTTTCTTGTTGGTCTCCCGACTTCCCGGACGGTGTTCTATCCCGTCCGGATGCGGGACCGCGGAACGAAGGTCCCGTCCCCGCAGCCTCCGCGGCACAGGTCGCGGACAAGCGCCCCCGGATCCGGCACCGGGCGGCTTCGGAGAACCGGCATGATCCGCAACAGCCGTCTGGCGGTCTTCATCGACGGCGCCAACCTTCACGCGACCGCCAAGGCCTTGGGCTTCGACATCGATTTCAAGAAGGTCCTGAAGCTGTACAAGGACGAAGGTCTCGTCCGCATCGGCTACTACACCGCGGTTTTCGAGGACGGAGAGTTTTCGTCTATCCGTCCGCTGGTGGACTGGCTCGACTACAATGGTTTTCAGGTCGTCACCAAAGCCGGCAAGGAGTACCAGGACAGCCAGGGGCGAAGGAAGCTCAAGGGCAATCTCGACGTCGAGATAAGCGTCGACGCGCTGGAACTGGCCCCGCACCTGGACAGGATCGTCCTCTTCTCGGGGGACGGCGACTTCAAGCACCTGATCGCCGCGCTCCAGCGAAAGGGCATTCGCGTGACCGTCGTCTCCACGATCAAGACGCAGCCGGCCATGTGCGCGGACGAGCTCCGCCGGCAGGCCGATGAATTCGTCGACCTCGTCGAGCTCGCGACCGTCATATCGCGCGTCGACACCGACCGGGGTCCGCGCCGTCAGCGGGACGGCGTTCCTTCGTAACGACCTCTTGACCGTCTTCGGCGGTTTGCATTGTCGGCCACCCGGCGGAGGTGCCAGATGCGGCCGAGAGATTGAAGGATCCGCATGCTGCGCCCAGTCAACGAGCCGATGAAGGCCACGCGCTCACTGATCGTCGACGACAACCGCGGCTGCGTGGTTCTCATGACGCGCATCCTCCAGATGCTCGGACAGACCGAGATCGACACCGCGACGGACGGGTCCGAGGCCTTCAAGATGATGCGCACGAAGAGCTACGGCCTCGTGATCTCCGATCTCCACATGGTCCCCTGGAGCGGCCTGGAGCTGCTTCGACGCGTCCGCGCGAACGAGCAGCTTCGCCGCACGCCGTTCGTGCTGACCACCATGGATACGCACATCGCCAACGTCGGGGATGCGCGGGAGTCCGGGGCCGACGTGTACATCCTCAAGCCCTACAGCGCGCAGCAGCTGCGCGAGAAGATCGAGCCGCTGCTGCGCACGTCGGAAAGCCGGAGGCCGATGGCTCGCGCGGAGGAGGTGGTCGCCCCGGCCGTGGCGCCGCCCGACACGCCGTTCCAGCGCACGTGGCGCAGCGCCTACGCCTGATCCCCGGCAGGGCATGCCATAACCCCGACCACCTGGAGTCTCGCATACTCCGGTCCGGACTGGAGGACGCATACCCGAACGGAGACGCCCGCCAAATCGAGATGACGGAGCCTCCCCGCTCACACGGCGACACCATGGATTCCGTCCGGAGCAGGTGCCCGTCGCCGAGTGCCGGCACGCTCGTCCCCGCCGAGGCTGGCGCGGCTTCCGACCCGCCTGGATAACGAGCTTCATTCCCGAAAGCGGTAGCCCCGAGCGGTTCCGGCAATCCATCGGCGAGCCCGGGCGGAGGAGGTGATCACCCGCCTGTCGGTCGCCTCCGACCCTGTTCGAGTGGAGGTGCCGCCGCGCCTTCGCCCGACCCCGCCTCTGCCCATCACCGGGCGAAGCCGCCGACCTGGGCGTACCGCTCGACGCGGTCCCCGATCATCCGGTCGAACCTGCCCACGAACTCGGCGACGTTCAACGGCTGGAGCCGTCGACCACGAAGCTCGTAGAACAACGTCCTGTTCGCCCTGGCCGACGCCGGCACCATGGCCGCCGCGGAGCGTCGCGGCGCACCTCCGACCGCTCCCAGGATGCGGCCGGCCGCGGCCGGCCCCAGAAGATGGGCGAGGTAGAGTTCGGCATCCCGGATCTCGCGACCGAGGCGGGAGCCGATCGCAGCCTTGTCGCGCTTGATCATCTCGGCCGCCAGAACGGCCGAGATCCAGGCGTCGCTGCGGAGTGCCAGGATCCTGGCCTTCGCCGCCGCGTCGGCCACGCGGGGCCCGGCCGGCCGCATCTCTATGAGTTCTGCGTAGGCCTTCAGACCGACCGACGGTCCGTGGCTCTTCACCATCCGGAGCCAGGTGCTTTCGATGAACTGAAACAGCCCCAGCGCGCTCGAGGTCCTCGCCCGGGCCTGCGTCGACCACGTCGACTCCTTCTCCGCCAACGCGCACAGATACGCGGGATCGACGCCCGTCACCTCGGCCGCGGCCAGAACGGCGTCCAAGGTCTCCCTGGGAACCTTCACCCGACCGATCTCGATGGCCGTGTCCTCCGTCAGTGCTTCCTGAGAAGGTGTCGGTATGGAGGGAGCGAGGCCGATCAGGGACAGCTCGACGAGGAAGGGTAGGGCGGCGGGCTTCTCGCCGGCCGGAGGCACCGCTGCGATCCGCGCGGCATCGCCTCCGCGCATTCCGATGTCTCCGCTCGCGGGTGCCTGGAGCGTCGCCAGAAGGGCGATTGCCGCCGCCGTTCTGGCGAGTGCGCCTGCGAGTAGTCCTTCGACCGGTTTCATTCCTTGCGCCTGTTGCCGATCCTTCGCAGGGCGGCTTCGTTCCTTCGCATCATGAAGGAACGAAAGTGGCCGAAGGCGGGCGGCAGGGTGGCGATGGTCGGGGATGCGAGCCGACCCGCCGACGTGGCGCACAACCGCGCGCCGGCTCGGAGACCTGAAAAGCGGAAGGGCGGCGCCAAGTGAATGGCGCCGCCCTTCAAGGCCCGTCGATTTTTTCGGCCTAGTGCATCAGCCGCAGGAGCTGGACGAGTTGCACTCCAGGCAGGTCTCGCAAGCACCGGCTCGAATCATTCGGGTCGAATTGCATGCCTTGTCCGGGCATACGTTTCCGGTGAACCCTTGTTTCTTCGCGATCTCCAGCTTCTGAGCCATGCTCAAGCCTTTGTCGCCCTTCGGCAGGACTGCCGGAGCCATCTCGGCCGCGGCATCGAAGGCGAGGGCGAGAGCGCCGGAAACCGCGGGTGCCGCGGGGGCGGCGACGGCGGACGCCGTCGCTCCTTCGGACACGGGGCCGAACGCCTGGACGACGTTGGACGCCGCACCGACGATCGGGTGCTCGGCTCCGCGCAGAAGACCGCGGGAGACCGGCGAGATCGACACGGGAGCCTTGCCCTCGCCGGGCACGCCGATGGACGTGCCCGAGATGTCGCCGTCGACGTGTGCGAGGTCCGAACGGGACAGGTACGAGACCGCCAGCTCGCGGAACACGTAGTCGAGGAGCGAGGTCGCGTTCTTGATCGCGTCGTTGCCCTGGACGAAGCCGGCCGGCTCGAACCGCGTGAAGGTGAAGGCCTCCACGTACTCCTCCAGCGGCACGCCGTACTGGAGGCCGAGCGAGATCGCGATGGCGAAGTTGTTCATCAGGCTCCGGAAAGTCGCGCCCTCCTTGTGCATGTCGATGAAGATCTCGCCGACGCGGCCGTCCTCGTACTCGCCGGTGCGCAGGTAGACCTTGTGGCCGCCCACGGTCGCCTTCTGCGTGTAGCCCTTGCGGCGGGCCGGCAGCTTCTCGCGGGACCGCAGCCGCTCCACGCGCTCCACGACGCGCTCGACGATCTTCTCCGCGACCTGTGCGGTGCGGGCGGCCGGCGGCAGTGCCGCCAGGGCGTCCGCCGCATCCTCGTCGTCGTCGCCGATCAGCGCCGAATTCAGGGGCTGGGACAGCTTGGATCCGTCGCGGTAGAGGGCGTTCGCCTTGAGGGCGAGGCGCCAGGACAGATGATAGGCGGCCTTGCAGTCCTCCACCGTGGCGTCGTTCGGCATGTTGATGGTCTTGGAGATCGCCCCCGAGATGAAGGGCTGCGCCGCCGCCATCATGCGGATGTGGCTCTCGGCCGAGAGGTAGCGGCGCCCCTTCCTGCCGCAGGGATTGGCGCAGTCGAAGACCGGGTAGTGCTCGACCTTGAGGAAGGGCGCGCCCTCAAGCGTCATCGCCCCGCAGATGTGTTCGTTGGCGGCGTCGATCTCCGTGGCCGCGAAGCCCAGGAACGGCAGCAGCTCGAACTTCGGGTCCGACAGCTTCTCGGCCGGGACCTTGAGGGTCCGGGTCAGGAAGTCGTCGCCGAGCGTCCAGCGGTTGAACACGAACTTGATGTCGAAGGCCGACTTCAGGCCCTTCTCCACCGCGTCGATCTTCTCGTCGGAGAAACCCTTGGCGCGGAGCGTCGTCGGGTTGATGCCCGGCGCCTGACCCATCGAGCCGTGGCCGACCGCGTAGGCCTCGATCTCGGCGATCTGATGCTCCGGGTAGCCCAGAGCCCGCAGGGCCGAGGGCACCGCCTGGTTGATGATCTTGAAGTAGCCGCCGCCGGCGAGCTTCTTGAACTTCACCAGGGCGAAGTCGGGCTCGATGCCGGTCGTATCGCAATCCATTACGAGGCCGATCGTGCCGGTGGGCGCGATCACGGTCGCCTGCGCGTTGCGGTAGCCGTGCTCTTCGCCGAGCGCCAGCGCCCGGTCCCAGGCGGCGACGGCGGCGGCGCTCAGGGCGTCGTAGCCCAGGGTCCGCGCGACTTCGCAGTCGAGACCTGCGTGATCGAGCGGGACGGGCAGGATCGACAGCGTCTCGTAGCCCTCGGTCTCGCCCCGGGCGGCCCGCCGGTGGTTGCGGATGACCCGCTTCATGCTCTCGGCGTTGTCCGCATACCCCTCGAACGGGCCGAGTTCGGCGGCCATCTCCGCGGACGTGGCGTAGGCGACGCCGGTCATGATGGCGGTGATCGCGCCGCAGATCGCGCGGCCCTCGCGGCTGTCGTAGGCGATGCCGCTCGACATCAGCATGCCGCCGAGGTTGGCGTAGCCGAAACCCAGGGTGCGGTACTTGTAGGAGAGCTCGGCGATCTCCTTCGACGGGAACTGGGCCATCGCCACCGAGATCTCGAGCACGACCGTCCAGAGACGGCTGACGTGCTCCAGCATCGCGATGTCGAACCGGCCGCTCCGGAGAAGCGTGAGCAGGTTCCCCGAGGCGAGATTGCAGGCGGTGTCGTCGAGGAACATGTACTCGGAGCACGGGTTCGAGGCCCGGATCCGCCCGCCCGCCGGGCAGGTGTGCCAGTCGTTCATCGTGGTGTTGAAGTGCAGGCCCGGATCCGCCGAGGCCCACGCGGCCTCGCCGATCCGCTCCCACAGGTCGCGGGCCTTGAGCGTCTTGGTGACCTTGCCGGTGGTGCGGGCCGTGAGATTCCAGTCGGCATCCGCCTCGACGGCGCGCAGGAAGTCGTCGGTCAGCGAGACCGAGTTGTTGGAGTTCTGGCCGGCCACCGTCAGGTAGGCCTCCGAATCCCAGTCGGTGTCGTAGACGGGGAACTCGATCTTGGTGAAGCCCTGGCGGGCGAACTGGACGACGCGCTTGATGTAGGCGTCCGGCACGGAGGCCCGGCGGGCGGCCTTGATCTCGCGCTTGAGCGCCGGGTTGCGCTCCGGATCGAAGCAGGCGGCGGCGTCGCCCTCGCAGTTCACGCAGGCCTTGAGGACGAGATTCAGGTGCTTGGAGACGACTTTGGAGCCGGTCACCAGGGCGGCGACCTTGTACTCCTCCTTCACCTTCCAGCTGATGAAGGACTCGATGTCAGGATGGTCGATGTCGACGATCACCATCTTGGCGGCGCGGCGCGTCGTTCCCCCGGATTTGATCGAGGCCGCGGCCTTGTCGCCGATCTGCAGGAAGCTCATCAGGCCGGACGACTTTCCGCCGCCGGACAGCTTCTCGGTCTCGCCCCGCAGCATCGAGAAGTTCGAGCCGGTGCCCGAGCCGTACTTGAACAGGCGCGCCTCGCGCACCCACAGGTCCATGATGCCGCCGTCGCTGACGAGGTCGTCCTGGACCGACTGGATGAAGCAGGCGTGCGGCTGCGGGTATTCATAGGAGCTGGTCGACCGGACGGCCTTGCCCGTCGACGGATCGACCCGGTAGTGGCCCTGGGCCGGGCCGTCGATGCCGTAGGCCCAGTGCAGGCCGGTGTTGAACCATTGCGGCGAGTTCGGCGCCACCATCTGACGGGCCAGCATGGCCACGAGCTCGTCGTAGAAGGCCCGGGCGTTGGCTTCGCCGGCGTCCCCGGAGCCGAAATAGCCGCCCTTCCAGCCCCAGTAGGTCCAGCAGCCTGCGAGACGGTGGAACACCTGCCGGGAGTCGGTCTCGCCGCCGAGGCGCTGGTCCTCGGGCAGCTCCGCGAGAGCCTCCTCGTCGGCGACGGAGCGCCAGAGGAAGGAGGGGACGTCGTTCTCCTCGATCTTTCTGAGGCGGACCGGAACGCCGGCCTTGCGGAAGTATTTCTGCGCGAGGATGTCGCTCGCCACCTGGGACCAGGTCTCCGGGACCTGGATGCCCTCCAGGCGGAAGACCGGCGAACCGTCGGTGTTCTTGATCTCGCTTGTGACGCTCTTGAACCCGATCCCGGTGTAGGGACCGCCTTCGACGGTCGTGATGCGGCGCTCGAAATCCATGATCGGCCTCTTTCTACGGCAGCATGCGACGCGCTCGTAGGGCGCGTTCTTCGGGAAGTCGCTGCGGCCGCGAGCGGGCGCAACGAAGGAATGGACGCTAGGATCGGGGCATGAAAATCACAACGGACAGCCCAGATCTTGTGGATGCGACCACCGGCGAACCCATATTTTGACCGGATCATTCCTTCCGCGGCGGGCGTCCGGCAACGACCGGGCGGCCCACAGCCGCGAACGAAGGAACGAAACGCCCGCAAAGGAGTAAACCGTCGAGGCGTGTTGTCAATCTTCAATTTCGTTGGAAGCCACCCCCGGCGCGTGGCCGTGGTTAACCGGTCGCGTCAGGCGCGTGATCGCGTGCGGCGGCCGAAGGGCGGCCTCGCGCGGATCGCCACGCGCCTGCGTCCTCTCAGGCCGCAGGCGCGGACACCGGGCCGGTGGCGTGCGAAGGGGCGAGGATCGTCTCCGGCATCGCGTCGAGGGATTCCTCGTCGTCGACCGACCCGCTGGGAAGGGCGATCGGACTCCAGCGGGATAGGGCCTCCGGGAAGATGCCGCCCCGCGGCGCCGAGTAGTGGTCCGGAGCGTACGCCTCGCGGAACCAGACGCCGTCGAGGACCCGTCCCGTCAGGTTCGGCGCCGCATCGCGCGCCCAGACCATGGCGGCGAAATCGAGGGTGAAGGTGTCGTCGAACCGGCCGCAACCGAGCCGGATGCCGAGTTCCGGCGTTGCGACGTATCCCATGTGAAGCTCGACGGCAGGACCTCCGTCGGGTCCGCGGGCGAACTCGTCGACCTCCCTTTCGGCGTCCTCGCGCGACCGGACAAGGAAGTGGGTCCACTCTTCGGTCTCTTCGTCGAAGGACCATGCCTTCCATTGCTCGCGGAAGACGATCAGGCCCTCCGTCTCGGCCCAGTGCACGATCGCTTCGCGCAAGACCGGGTCCGCCATGGCCGCATGGACATCGAGAAAGGCGGCGCCGCTCCGCTCGAAGGCGAAGAGACCGCTCCCGCCGAGGCGCGCGATCTCGATCCATGCCTCGGGACAGAGCGAGACCGACAGGCATGGCCCTTCCTGGCTGGATCGGTGGAGCGACCCGCGTTGCGCCGGGTCGAGGTCGCCGACGTGATAGACCCGCTCCAGTACGATGATCGGAACGCCTGTCATGGCTGGCCTCAGACGCCCGGCGCGGAAGGGGAGCGGTCCGGTGCGTCGAGCTCCGTCTCGCCTTGGACGTAGGCCTCCAGCATCGCGCCGTAGGCGGATACGAGAGCCTCGTCCCCGACAAGATCGGCTCCGACGAAGCCGCCGAGCCGCTGGAGGTACTCGCGCCCGAGCTCCCTGAGGTTATCGGGCCCCAGGTCGGCACGATCCGTCAGCTCCGGGAGGACGGTGCCGTAGGCCTGCTGCGAGGTGACCCAGAAGTCCGGCAGCCTGCTCTGAATGGCTTCGCGCGTCCGCTCGAGGAGATCGTGACCGGATGTGAAGATCGCGGCGTATCCACCGTCCGTGACGCCGAGCTTGGTCTGCGGGACGCGGAAGAGCGCATCCCAGGTGGTGATGACGAACTCCTCGATCAGGTCGTCGCGCTCGTTCTGCATGATCCGGCATCCGCGGGAGGGGTCGCGATCAGGATGTGCGAGCGTCGCGCAAAACGGAAGGCATGGCTGCCGACAGAGGGCTAGGGTGCGAACAGCGCTCGTTGGCGCTCGTGGTCGGCGAGAGCCACGAGCATGTCCGCGACGAGGGCTCCGAGAGCGCCTGCGCGGAGATCCACTCCCAGGGCCTCCGACAGGCCGTCGACGTACCGCCCAGCTGCCGCATCCAAGGCATCGGCGTCGAGGTCCTCGAACGGCTGCGACAACGGCTGGCCTGCTGCCCGCGCTTCCGCAACCGTCAGACGGAACGCCGGGTCCGCTGCAGCCACGGCCGCTACGACCTGCTCCCGGACCTGCCGACCGGAACAGCACAGCATCGGAGATCGGGCCGATCGATCGGGCTCGCCGCCGATGGCCTCAAGCAGCGCCTGCGCGATCGGGAGAAGGTGCCGGTCGGCGATGAGGCCGATCGCCTCGCAGGTTTCCGACAAAGGCACCTCCGCCCGGCTGCTGCGCCGGGCATCATGCACGTCGAGCGCGCGCGCGAAAGGGGCCCCTCCCTGCGGAGCGGGCCCCTCGCCGGTCGCGGCGTTTGCAGAGGAGGCTTCAGTCCTTCGCCACGACCCGCTCTCGCCCGCAGGAAGTGCGCTCGTACCCGTCGGCACGGTAGACCGCGCACGGCCTGCAGTATTGGAAGGTCCGGGCTTCCGTCCCCTTGTAGACGGTCCGCTCGGAACAGCGCGAGACCCGCCGGCGGAGACGCTCGTCGTCCCAGCGCTTCGCGCGCGGCAGGTATTCCTCCATCCGGCCGCGCGGGTACGGACCGAGCGCCGAACGCTGCTGGGGCGGGTAGGCGTCGCGCACGTCGGCCGGCCTTTCGCGCGGGATGTCGCGCCAGGCACGGGGGCCCGCGTACTCCTGATCGTATCCGGCGGTCCGGTCGTCGAAGGCGCGGCCGGCGGGCCGGAACCCGGTGCCCAGCGTCGTGTAGACGGCGGAGGTGTAGTACTGGGAGCGCTTCAGCGGGCCGCCGGCGACGGCGTAGTAGCCGTCGGTCGGCACGACGGCGAAACCGCCCTGGTAGGCCGGGCTGCCGTACCGGGCCGCCTGTGCGCTTCCGATCGACTGCGAGTAGCGGTTCGGGGAGGGATAGATCCCGCCCTGGTAGGAGGCCGTGTCGACGAGGCCGGCGTTCGGAGCGTAGCCCGGATCGTACGAGATCCCGCGGAAGCCCAGAGTCTCGTAGCCCGAGTACGGCGTGTGACCGTTGAAGTCGTAGCCGTTGCCGCTGTAGAAGCTCGCCGGGTAGTCGCGGCCGTTGTTCTGGGCGTTGTAGTACGAGAACGGGCGGAGCTGGGCGCTCGGAGCCGTGTAGTAGCTCGGCGGCCGATAGCCCGAATAGTCGGTGTCGTAGTAGCCGCCGAAGCTGATGCCTCGGAAGCCCCCGCCGTAGCCGTATCCGTATCCGGGAGCGCCGTAGCCGCCGTAGCCGTAGCCGCCGTCGGCATAGGGATCCGTGCCGCGGGGCGCGGCTGCGTAGCCGAACCCGCCCGGGTAGCGCTGGTAGACGGCGTAGTCCTGGCTGGGACCGACGTAGGGGCTGTTCGGGTACCAGTTCTGATAGAGGCTCGCGGCGTCCGCTCCGGCGGATGGTAGTCCGAGGGCGAGAGCGAGCGCGAGCGCTGCGGTTCTCCGGTTCATGTGAAGCCTCCGTTCTGCGACGGCCAGAACGAGAGTCGTTCGCAAGGAGTTGCACCGTATTCCGGAGACGAGTGCGCCCGAAGCCTTCGAAGGCTCAAGAAATCCAGATGCCGTCTGGATAATTCGCTTGAAGGATCGACAAACTTCGTTGGTGGGTGTCGGCTATTTCGTTGGCGTCACCCCCGGGTCGACCGCAACGACTAAAAGGGTTCGACCCCGCCGACCGTTCCTCGCCCGAACGAGGCTGGCGCCCAAAGGAAAGGGGCGCCTCTCGGCGCCCCGTCGGTACCCGGAGAGGGTGGATCCCTTAGAAGAAGGTCCACTTGATCGAGGACGTGTTGTTGGAGCCGCACGCCTCGCCGGCGTCGGTCGGGGTCATCGGGCCCGTCGAACCGGACGTGCCGCCCGTGCCGCCGGCGGTCTGCGCGCTGGGGGAGCCGCTGACCTGCAGGAGGCCGCGTCCGAAGTCCATGGTCAGCATCTTGGCGCAGGCGTCGGACGGAAGGCCGTTGAACACGACGTCGAAGTTCGCGCCGTTGGCGACCGGCTGGACGTCGACGTCGCCGTTGAACGCGTTCCGGAGCGTCTGGGTCGAGGTGTTCACCATCTTGGCGGGCACCGAGCGGGTGGCGATCAGGCCCTGCACGATCGAGCCGGTGCCCGCATCGTAGCTCGCCTGGCCGGCGTACACGGTGCGGACGGCCTGCTGGATCGCGGCCAGCTGGCTGGTCGCCTCGTTGGTCTTCGCCGAGATTGACGCGTTCTGGAAGAACAGCATCACGCCGGCGATGAACACGGCCGCGATGGCCAGCACCATCGCGGTCTCGATCAGGGTCAGTCCCCGACGGCGGGCGGCTGCACGGACGAGCGCGAACTCGCGGCGAGCCTCGCGACCGCGTCCAGCGACGCGGAGCATCATGGCTTTCATAGTACCACTCCTTGTCGCCGGAGCGACGTGCTGTGAAGGCCCAGGGAGCCGCTCGTTCCTTCGAAATCGGGATCTGCGGAGGCCTGAAGAGATTATTAGGTCGGAAATTTGGATCGCGCAAATCGCCCGCACGAAGCAATCGCGAAGAAACCAATAAGGAGTGGTCGGACTCGATGCGCCATTCGGCAGGCGATCCCATGCGTCGAGCGCGAAGCCTTCGATCGGGAGGGGAATTCCGAGGAAAGTCGAAGGTGCCTTGTACCGCCCGCCGACCGGGGAGGTTGCGCCGAGCCATCGCCGGCGGCCGTCGCGTGACTCCCGGGGAGTTCGAGCTTAACGCGTTCGAAACCCATAACCGTCAAAAGCCGGACCCGGGGTTCGCTCAAGGAACCAGCAAAGGAATGGATCGTTGCCATTCCATCGAAAGACGGGCATTCTCGACCTCATTCCTTCGTGAGCGTCGATACCGCCAGGACAGGTCGCGTGAGGGAGATGGCCATGCACGATCGTCGGATCATGATCCCCCTGCCGGACGCCGGACGGATGTCCGCGATCGTGGAGGCGATCGAGAGCCGCATGGCCCACCATCGCCGCACGCGCGTGGTCGCCCATCTGCTGGCCGACGCGCATGCCCCCTACGTCCGCCCCGGCGCGGTCGGCACGGCTCTTCGTCGCCGCCTCGCCGCCGAGGGCCATGCTCCCTGACCCGGATGAATGTCTGCTCCCAGCACCCTGGACCTTTTCTGCGGCGCCTGCGGCGGTTGGAGCCTGGGCATGGAACGGGCGGGCTTCCGCACGGTCGCCGCCTGTGAGATCGATCCCTGGCGGCGCGGCGTCTACGGCGCGAATTTCCCGGGAGCCCGGCTCTACTCGGACGTCGCCGGACTCACGGCAGCTCGCCTTCTGGCAGACGTCGGACATCTGCCCTTCGCCATCGTCGGAAGCCCTCCCTGTCAGGACGTGTCCGCAGCCAACGTCAAGGGTCGAGGGCTCGACGGCGCACGCTCGGGCAACGGCTTCCAGCAATTCATCCGCCTCGTCTCCGAGTGCAGACCGCGTTGGGTTGCTATTGAGAACTCACCTAACCTCCGAACTCGGGGCGCTGACACGGTGCTCGCCGGGCTGGAGGCGCTTGACTACGCCCCAATCCCGCTCGTGGTGGGTGCTTGGCACGCCGGCCATCTTCACCGCCGGCAGAGATGCTGGATCCTCGCCTACACCACGAGCCCTAATGCCGACGCCGCTCGCGCAGGAGCAGCAGGGCTCGGTACGCCTGGAGGGCGGATCCAACTCGCGCAGACGGATGCGCGCCCTGGGCGTGCTGCCGACGCCCACCAAATCGGAGATCGAGGGCGGCGCGATCGAGCCGAACGCGGAGAAGAAGCGGGGCGGCAATCTCAGGAGCCTGTTCGCCTCGCCCCGCACCCGGGGGGAACCGGAGAGGGGCTCGGACCCGATCACCTCTTTCCGGAGGATCCTCCTTGGGTCGACGCCGGAACGCGCCTTGGCCGCGCTCTACGAGGTCTTGATGGGATTTCCGCAGGGCTGGCTCGCAAATGGTGCAGCGCCTTCGGAGACGCCGTCGTCCCGCAGATCAGCGAAGCGATCGGCCGCTCGATCCTGAAGACCGAGGCGGATCTCGCCGCTCTGGAAGAACGCAGGATCGCGGCCTGACATGGCGATCCGCGTCGTCGATCTCTTCTCCGGAGCCGGAGGAACGAGCTGCGGACTACGGCAGGCCGGCATGATGCCGCTCGCCGCCGTCGACATCGATTCCGATGCGCTGAGGACCTACGCCGCGAACTTCCCCGAGGCGACGACGATCGCGTCCGACATCCGCCGCGTCGACGTGCGGGATCTGCTCGCCGTCTTGGAGGGTGCCGGGCGCGGGGACGGTCTGCTCCTGGCGGCGTGCGCCCCTTGCCAGCCCTTCAGCCGGCAGAACAGGCAGAAGAAGGAACTGGACGCGCGCGCCGATCTCCTCGGCGAGGTGGTCCGGTTCGTCGAAGGATTGAGGCCCGAGTTCATCCTCGTCGAGAACGTGCCCGCCATCCGGCAGCAGCACTCGGCGGGCGGCCCCCTCGGCGCGTTCCTGGGCCGCATCCGGCAGCTGGGCTACGCCTATGCCGTGGAGACCGTCCAGGTCGCCGACTACGGCGTCCCCCAGCATCGGCCGCGTCTCGTCGTCCTGGCGAGCCGGCTCGGTCCCGTGTCGCTTCCGCCCCCCACCCACGGAGCCGGTCTCCGACCGCATGCCACCGTCCGCGACGCGATAGGACACCTGCCGCCCATCGACGCCGGGGCCGCGGACCCCTACGTGGCGAACCACAGAGCCGCGGGATTGTCGGACATCAATCTGCGGCGCATGAGGGCCACGCCGCCGGAGGCCGACCGCAGGGCGTGGCCCGAGGATCTTCGTCTCGACTGCCATCGGACCGTTGACGGCTACACCGACACCTACGGGCGCATGTCCTGGGACCGACCCGCTCCGGCGCTCACGACGCGCTGCATCTCGATCTCGAACGGGCGCTTCGCACATCCGAGCCAGGACCGCGGCATCAGCGTGCGCGAGGCCGCGGCGCTCCAATCGTTCCCCGACGATTTCGTGTTCACCGGATCCATGGACGGGATGGCGAGGCAGATCGGGAACGCCGTCCCGCCGCTGATGGCGGCCCAGCTCGCCGCCGCGTTTCTCGGCTCGGCCGGTTCGGCAGCGTAGGCAGGTCCCCACGGCGACGGAAAGGCCTCGCCGCACCGATCCTGGCGACGCGCCCGGCATGCTCACGATCTCTCGATCCCGTTCTCGATGATCGGGTCGTTTGCGTAGTCGTATCAGGGGCTTCGTCCGTGCGGGCCACAGAATTTCCGCACTCGTTTGGTAACCATCCGATCGATCTCCGGTGGCTTCGACCCGAGTCGGCAAGCATCCGGCCACAAACGTGGCGCACTTGACGGTATCGACCGCGCACCGGACCGCGATCGATCGGGGCGCCGCTGGCTCCGCCTGATGCGAGGTTGAACGGAACGGGATGCCTGTCGAGTTCAAGGAAGCTCAGGCCCGGGCGCGCTCGTGGCTGCTGTTCGAGTCCGACCGCAGCCACCGTCTGCAGATCGCGGTACTCATCGGATCCCTCTGCACCTTCGCTCTGATGTGGGGTGGCATCGCCCACCACCTCCGCATCAGCACGGAAGCGGCGAAGCACCAGGCCCATCGCGATGTTCTGAACCTGGCAAACGCCGTCGGCGCGGAGATGGAGCGCCTCTTCGTCGGCGTCGATCAGGTGATGAGCCTCATGCAGGAAGATTTCGCCCGCTCGCCGGACACCTTCGATCTCCACGCATGGACGAGACGCGCGACGTCGCTGAAGACCGTGGCCAACCAGATGTCGGTCTGGGATGCGAAAGGCGATCTTGTTGCAACCCAGCTCCCGGTGGATCCGTCCTCGGCGAAGGTGAACGTCTCCGACCGGGCCTACTTCCGGACTCTCGCTCAACAGACCACCCAGGACATCTACATCGGCCCGACCATGATAGGCCGCTTGTCGGGCGAACGCGTTATTCAGGTAGCGAAGCGGCTCGAGCGCCCGGGCGGCGAATTCGCCGGCGTGCTTCTGGTGTCCATGCTTCCCGGGAACGTCGCGGACCGGTTCAAGGAATACGACGTCGGTCGGCACGGTTACATCGCGGTCACGGGACGCGACGGCTTCGTCCGCGCCCGCTACCCGATGGACGATGCGGTCTTCGGCATCGACTTTCGTACCCGCGGGGCACCCCGCACTTCCGAGGCCTTGGCCGAAGGAAGTACCGTCGGCACCAACGAGTCCCCCGGTCCTCTCAACGGCGAGAGGCGCTTCATCGGCTACAAGGCCGTGCGCGGATACCCACTGGTCGTCGTGGTGGGGCGACGGTCCGACGACGTGATGGAGCGCTACGGAGCCGAGCGCCGACCGGTGCTCCTGGTCGGCGTGGCGACCACCGCGGCCGGCCTGATCTTTCTGTTCGTGCTCCTGCGCGAACTGGAACTCCGCCGGAAGCGTTCGGCCATGCTGGGCGATGCGCATGTCGCCCTGGAGACGAAGGAAGCCGCTCTCAGAGAGGGCAGCCGACTGCAGGCGACGGCCGAGCGCCTCGCGAAGGTCGGGCACTGGTACTACGATCTGTCCTCGTCGAAGCTGCGCGTCTCCGACGAGGCGTTCCACATCTACGGCGTGGTGCCGACGGATCTCGATTTCACGATGGAGTGGATCGTGAGCCGGGTGCATCCCGAGGATCGAGAGACCTTCAGCGCGTGGTGGCGGCGCGCCCGTGCCGAGGCCCGCGACACCGACCACGAATACCGCATCGTCTGCGACGACGGTTCGACCAAGACGATCCACGTCCGCAACGTCTTCGAGCGCGACGACGCGGGCGGTCCGACCGCCGTTCTCGGCGCGATCATGGACGTCACAGAGCGCCGGTCGATCGAAGCCGATCTGCTGGCGTCCCGGGAACAGACCGAGGTCGCACTCCGTCAGGCCGAGCACGCCAGCCGGGCGAAATCCGACTTCCTAGCCTCGATGAGCCACGAGCTCCGGACGCCGTTGAACGCCGTCATCGGGTTTACAGGCCTGATGATCGACAGCGGCAACCTGCGGACGCCGGAGATGATGCGGTACGCCCACACCGTCCAGGACGCCGGCCGGACGCTGCTCTCGATCGTCAACGACGTGCTCGACGTGTCCAAGCTCGAGGCCGGCGGCGTCGAGCTGGATCCGCGCCCGTTCGATCTCCGGCAGATGATCGGCCGGACGGCCGACTTCCTGCGACAGGAGGCGACCGCCAAGGGCCTCGATTTTCGGGTCGAGCTCGCCGGCGATTTGCCCCGGGCCGTCGCCGGCGACGACGTCCGCCTCCGGCAGATCCTCCTGAACCTTCTCTCCAACGCGGTGAAGTTCACTTCCTCCGGCCATGTCACCGTCTCCGCAAGGCCCGTAGGGACGGGCTCGGATCGGATCAGGTTCGCGGTCGAGGACACGGGCGTCGGGATACCGGAGGACAAGCTCCACCGCCTTTTCGTCCGCTTCAGTCAGGTCGACGGCTCTACCGCACGTCGTTTCGGCGGCACGGGTCTGGGCCTGTCGATCTGCAAGGATCTCGTCGAGCTGATGGGGGGCGAGATCACCGTTTCGACCCGGCCCGGACAGGGATCGGTCTTCGCGTTCGAGATCGAGCTGCCCGTCGTGGCTGAGGTCTCGACGGAGGCCGGACACGCCGCTCCCGTGCTGCTGCTGCCGCACGCGGAGGAGCTCTCGATCCTTCTGGCGGAGGACGTCCGCACCAACCAGGATCTCGCGGTCGCCCTTCTGCGCTCATGGGGGCACGTCGTCGACGTCGTCGCCGACGGTGCGGCCGTCGTTGCCGCCGTGCAGGCGCGCGACTACGACCTCGTGTTGATGGACGTGCAGATGCCCCTGATGGACGGCCTCGAAGCCGCCCGCCGGATCCGCGCCCTGGACGGGAGCCGCTCCCAGGTGCCGATCGTCGCCATGACGGCGAACGTTATGCGTGAGGACGTCGCTGCCGCGGCCGCAGCCGGCATGGACGGCCACGTGGGCAAGCCGTTCTCGCCGGACGAACTGCGCGCCGCAGTCGACGCCTTCGCGCGTCGCCGGACGCCCGCGCCGCGGCGCGCATCCTGGGCTCTTCCGAAGGCCGACGTTCTCGACGCCGCGATCTTCGAAACGCTCTCGCGGACCCTCGGCACCTCCGCCGCCGAGGGTCTGTTGTCGGCCTTCCAGGCGCAGCTGGACGAGGCCTGGACCGCGAATCCGTCCGGAGCCGACGATTGGGAGCGCGTGCGCGGCCAAGCCCACGACATCGTCTCGGCGGCCGGGATGCTCGGCTTCTCGTCGCTGTCGATGGCAAGCCGCGAGCTCGCGTCCATCCTGCGCGCCGACGGAGCAGGCACGCGGAGAGCTCTCGAAGCGCTCGACATCGCCCGCATGGAGCAGGGGGCCGTATCCGAATTCCTGCATGCTCGGCTTTATGCGGACGCGGTCCCGAACGGCGCGCACTAGCATCCGATCCTGACGGGTGCGGACCGCACGACTAGCGAATCTGGCTGCCGGGGCCTGGGGGATCTAAATCACAGGCCGCATAGTTTTACCTGTCACGGTCACGGGCTTCGATGTGGGTGCCTCAACCGTTTTCTCCGCAGCTGCGCGAGCAAGATGAATTCTCAAGCTTGCTCACGTGCGCGAGCAAACGCTGGATGTTCGGGATGATTACGAACACCATCGCGCATACGATGATCGGTACGACGATCAGATGCCGCTGCCAGATCTCCCAGTCTCGCGCGACGGCCTGCGTCAGGTAGGTCAGTCCCGTCACGAGTGGATACACGGCTGCGAAGACCAGTGTGCAGAAGGTCAGACGGCCGGCCTTGAAAGGACGTGGCATTTCGGCCCCCGCTCAGTAGCCTGCGCTCGGTCGGGACCGGAAGCGCCTATACCAAACGTCCAGGCGCGGATGCCCCTCACCAAGAGGAAGGTCGAACCGTTCGCGCGCTGTCTGTAAGATCGTGAAGGTGGTGCAGTCCGCGACGGTCGGTCGGTCTCCGGCCAGGAAGTCGCTCTCTCCGATCTCCACCTCCAGAACGTCGAGCAATTCCGACACGTAGCGATGCGTCCGATCGGCAGTCTCGTTCGAGGGTGCCGGCTTCGCAAAGGAAAAATCGCGGTGCCGGATCCGGTCTCGCCGCGATTTCCCTCCGCCGCCCTCGGGCTGCCGCTCAGTTGAGGACTCGGTCCTGGTCCATGTCTGCTCTGACCTGCAGCCCGGCCTTCACGCCGAGCATCGACCGGAACGCCTTCTTGAGCACACGGAGTGAACCGCTGGACCGCTCGAACAGCTCGCGGAACCGGCGGATGTCCTCCTTGGTCGTCTCCGGAAACGCGGCCGGATGGATGCCCAGCCGCTCGATGACGTCGTCCCGGATCGTCTCCAGGATCGCCGGAACGTGCTTCGTCTCCGGCCGCGGGATGCGGATCACGTCGAAGCGGTCGAGCAGCGCGGCGTCGAGCAGCTTGTCGTCGTTCGCAGTACCGAAATAGGTGACGCCGGAGAGGTCGACCGGGGCCATCAGGCAGGAGTCGTAGTACTCCTGGGCCTCCTCCAGCATCGACAGCGCCGTCCCCATGATGCTGCCGTTCTGGCCTCCGGGGCGGCTCGCCTTGTCGATCTCGTCGAGGATCATCGCGGGATTGGCGCAGCGGTGCTCGGCCATCGCCTGGACGGGCGCGCAGGCGCGTGCCGTCGACCAGCCGCGCGAGAAGGCTGAAAGACCGCCGTGATCCGCGGACCCGCCGCAGGGTACGAGCAGCCGGGGGACGCCGAACAGGTCTGCCACGGCCTTGGCGAGCCGCGTCTTCCCGGAGCCGGGATCGCCCACGAAGAGGATCGGATCGAGGGTTACGGACCCGGTGTTGAAGCCGTAGACGGGATCGCCCTGCTGCCCGATGCCGGCCAGCGTCATCTGGTCTGCCTGGTTCTGCAGGTGCCGGGCCACGTTCATCGCCCAGGGCCACTTCCTGTCGAAGAACTCCAGGATCTCGCCGGGTGCCGGCACTCGGCCGACGCACGGTACCGGCCCGTCGACCAGGGCCGCGTACCGTTTGGCGAGTGCGACGCCTTCGGCCGACTTCGCATCCCCGATACCATGGGGCAGAACGAGCCGGCCGCGTTTCGGCGCGACCGAGACCGGCGACCGCTCCGCTTCGGGAGGCTCGCGCGTGAATTCGGTCAGGGGCTGCGGAGGCGTCAGACGCGGCGGCCGGTCGCCGACGACCCGGCCACCCGAGCCGCGGGCCGCACGGGCGGGGTCGCCCGGGATGCGGGGTTCGGCGGCGCCCGAGGACGTTCCGGCGCCGAACCAGTGCTGCGCCAGTCCCGAGAGTTCGGCCTGCGGGCGGCGGGGATCCTCGGATGCGGTCTCGGCCGAGATCGCGCGGCCGATCTCCATCCTCGAGCCCGCATGCCCTCGGCAGGCGGCGACCCAGAGCCAGGACAGCCCGAGACCGCGACGCATGTCGCCGTCGAGAGCCGACGCATCCAGCGCGCTGAGGACCAGTGCCGACCCGACCGCATGGGCGGCATCCGGTCCGCTGGCGGCCGCTGCGGCGGCCATCCGGTCGCACAGAGGATCGACCGTCACGCCTGCAAGCGCCGCAGCCACCTCGCGCACCTTCTGTGCCGAGGCCGGGGGTTCGAGCCACATCTCGTCGACACGCGGCGAACGCCGATCCCCGAACATCCAGACACTCCGAAACATACGCTCTGGATATGCAGGGCCGCCATGCCCGCACTCCGGGATTTCCCGCACCGTCGCGACGCCAGGCAACGATGTCAACTCGACGGCCGAGCTTATGTTCTGGCGTTTTCGCAGGCCGGAAGCGCGGCCGTTCGCCGTTCCTTCACCGTATATGGCTGCCTGGAAGGAACGGCGTTGACGGGGCCGCGGTCTCGCAGCATGCTCGGCGCGCTTATATTCGAAGGAGTGGCGGAGCATGTCGCTGGGACCCGAACCCGTCGTGGATTCCCACGACGTTCCGCCGGCTCCGAACCGGGGGACGCTCGTCCCGATGCTCGGCCCCGAGAAGCGGACCCGCATCTACGCCGTGCTCGCATTCGCCTTCCGCAGCCGGACCAAGCTCGATGCCGCCCTCGAGGTCTTCGAGCAGGCCTGCAACCGGAAGAACCAGGAGGACAAGCCGCTGGGCGTCGCCGTCGGGCAGATCCGAGAGGGCGTCTCCGCCGGTCAGGAGCTCGGGGAGACGCTCTGCCGCGTTCTCGGCCGCATGCTGACCGTGGAGGAGGTTTCGATCCTCAAGCTCCTGGCCGACGGAGCCCGCGACTTCGGGCCGGAAGAAGGAGCTGACGCGAGAGCGGACTTACACCTTCACGCGATGGAGATGCTCCTCCGCCTCCGAGAGATCGATCTGCTGGAGGGCCGTCGCCCTCAATGACCGCTACGGTCATACCTTTCGTTTCCTGCGGTCTCGCCAGAGCGGTCGCGTGCGCCCGCGACATCGTCGAGAGCAGCCGGTCGGACGCCCTTCGCTTCGCCGCGGCTGCAGGTCGCGTGG
Organism: uncultured Methylobacterium sp.; assembly: GCA_963990595.1. GTDB lineage: Bacteria > Pseudomonadota > Alphaproteobacteria > Rhizobiales > Beijerinckiaceae > Methylobacterium. The sequence goes on along the minus strand of CAXDNE010000013.1, from coordinate 28,109 downwards.
TCCGCAAGCCGACCGATGTCGCCGGCGACGAGTTCGGCCGCGTCACGTTGATCTGGCGGACGACCGACGCGGAAGTGACCCTGATCTTCCTCGGCGGCGGCCGGGTCGAGTGGCGGGCCTGCCGCCATCTCGTCTGCTGGAACGGCTCCGCCCAGACCGGCGACGTCGTCGACCACGTCGATTTCGCCGGAGCCACCTGCCACAGGATGCCGGCCACGTGACCCTTTCCCCGATCGGATCGCCCCAGGGACCTCGTCCGGTTCCGCCGTTGTTCCGGCATCATCGAACCGGCACGATGTTCCGCCTCGCGCTCGTCGCCGGCGCGATTCTCGCCGCCCAAGCCTCGCCTGCGAAGGCCGACGACGCCTCGACCATCGTCCGGACCGCAAAGGCGCTCATGGATTCCGGGCGCTACGCGCGCTGCGGCCTCGACATGCAGCCGGCCGAGAAGACGGGCTACTACCGCTGCTTCGACTTCGGCCCGTACCGGATCGTCGAGGACTATCCGAAGCTGTCCGTCTTCGTGACCGCCGGCGGCGACCCCTTCCGCATCTTCGCGGCCGAAGGCGGTCGCGGCGAGTTCATGTTCCAGGGCCCCTGGGTCGCGGACGTCGCTCCCAGGCTCGCGAAATACGCCGCCGACGCCGTCGCCCAGAAGGGGGCGGCCCCGTCGCAGGACGTCCGGCGCCTGGACGCCGAGGCGCGTCTCGGGAAGGTCATCGAGGCCGAGCGGCCGAAGCCGTCGCCCGAACCCGATCCGATGCCGTCCGCCGCTGCGGCGCCGACCGGTGCCGGCTCTTCGTCTCCATCTCGGCCGACCGGCGGGCGCGACTACCCCGTTCCTCCCGTCGCGGGCACCCCGGGCGCTCCCGTCGGCGATGCCGATCTCAAAGCGGCCCTGGAAGCGGTTGGTCTCACGGGACGCCGCTGATTCGTCGTCGCGTCGGCTCGATGAACATCTTCGCCTCGGTTTCGAGGCTTGCGTCCTACCGTTCGTCTGACGTGAGCTACATTTGCCGCCACGCTTCCAGATAAATACATCGAATTAGCTGCTCTTTAACAATCCCGTCAGCAATCGATTGCTAACGGAAGCCCACGGGCTCACGGTTCACCCGTTCGGACTGCCGGGTTTCATCGGACTGATGACTCAGATCTCTCGCTGGCGCTTCTTCACCGTGCCGGCGGCATCGCTGATCGCGCTCGCCATAGCCATCGCGGCCTCGACCATCGTCCTCGTCTCCCATCTCCACACGCGGGCCGTGGACGATCTCGAGCGCGGCCTGATCGGGTTGACGAACGTCATGGCCGACCAAGCCGAGCGGGCATTCCAGGCGATCGAGCTGGTGCAGGATGCGGTGCTCGAAGAACTCGGGAACGCGGATGCCGCCCACGAGGAAACCCTGGCGGCGTTCGCGGGCAGGCATGCGATGCATCAGAACCTGCGTGCCAGGACGGCCGCGCTGCCTCAGGTCAACGCCGTCACCATCGTCGACCGGAACGGCAAACTGCTGAATTTCACCCGCTACTGGCCGATCCCGGACATAGACCTCTCGGACCGGGACTACTTCAAGGTTCTCTCCTCCGATCCCTCTCGGCAAAGGTTCATCGGCCGGCCCGTCCGGAACAGAGGGGACGGAGCCTGGACGATCTACATCGCGAGGAGGATCTCGGCACCGGACGGCCGCTTCCTGGGGCTGGTCCTCGGCGCCGTCGAACTCGGCTATTTCGAACGTCTATACGCCGAGATCGCGCCGGCCGAGGACGCCGTGGTGTCCATCTTCCGCAACGACGGAACCCTGCTCGTCCGACATCCTCGACGCGAGGGAACGATCGGGCAGGTCTTCCCCAGGGCGGGCGCAGCCGTGATCGCGGCGACCAAGCCGGAGGGCGGAATAGCGCGCGTCGTCAGCCCGATCGACGGACGGGACCGGTTGGTCGCCACGCGGGCGCTTGCACGATACCCGCTGATCTTCAGCATCAGCCGGGCGGCGGAAGCCGTGCTTGCGGCTTGGCGGTGGCAGGCGACGATCCTCGTCGTCGCGGCCTGCCTGCTCGAAGCCGCTCTGATCGTCCTGCTGCTGATCGGCGTGAACCAGACCCGGGCGCACAAGCGGCTCGCCTTGGCCGAGGCGGCGAGAGCCGCCGCCGAGGAGCGCGAGCGCGGAGAGCGGTATCTGCGGGCGCAGAGCGCACGGTACGAGATCGCGCTCGACAACATGACCCAGGGGCTCTGCCTGTTCGACCGGGAGAACGCCCTTATCGTCATGAACTCGCGCTTCGCGCAGATGCACGGAGTTCCGGACCACCTGCGCCAGGAGGGCACGCCGCTTCGCGACGTCGTCGATCATCTGAACGGTCGCGGGCATTCCCGCGAACCCGGCCGCGCGAGCCCTCTCGCCGAAGCCTGCGAGGACTCGGCCGAGCGCGGGTCTCAGGTGGCGCGGATCTGCGATCTGGCGGACGGGACTGCGATCGGCATCGTGCACGCGCCCATACCCGGCGGCGGCTGGGTCTGCACGCACGAGGACGTCACGGACCGTAGGCGTCAGGAGGAGCGCATCGCCCACATGGCACGGCACGACGGTCTGACCGGCCTGCCGAACCGCATGCTCCTCAACGAACGCATGGAGGAAGCTCTGGGAAGGCGCGGGGACGGCGTCGGAACCACCGTGCTCTGCCTGGATCTGGACGGCTTCAAGATCGTCAACGACACCTACGGCCATCCGACGGGCGACGAGCTGCTCTGCATGGTGGCACGCCGGATCCAGGCCGTGCTCGGGCCGGGAGACCACGTCTCCCGTATCGGGGGCGACGAGTTCGCGATCGTCATGGCGGAGGGTGCCCGCCAGGCGGACGCCGCCCGCCTCGCCGACCGTCTGGTGGAGGCGCTCGGGACGCCGATCCCCATGCAGGGTGTCGCGCTCGCGATCGGCACGAGCATCGGCATCGCGACCGGGGAGGGCAGTCAGACCACGCCGTCGAACCTGCTACGGCGCGCCGACGTGGCCCTGTATCAGGCCAAGGCCGCCGGCCGCGGCACATGGCGGTTCTTCGATCCTGCGATGGACGCCGACATGCAGAGGCGCGTGCAGCTCGGGACCGATCTGCGCTCGGCTCTGGCTGCGGGACAGCTGGAACTCCACTACCAGCCGCTCGTCGAGACACATACGCGGGTCATCCGAGGCTTCGAAGCCCTGCTCAGGTGGCGGCATCCCGTCCACGGGTTCGTCAGCCCCGCCGAATTCGTGCCGATCGCGGAGGAGATCGGCCTCATCCGCCCGATCGGCGCCTGGGTCCTGGAGAGAGCGTGCACGGACGCCGTCTCGTGGCCGGAAGACGTCAAGGTCGCCGTGAACCTGTCGCCGGTGCAATTCGTCGGAGGCGATCTCGTCGAGGAGGTGAAGCGCGCCTTGTCGACCAGCGGCCTCGGCTCGGGTCGTCTCGAAGTCGAAATCACCGAATCCGTTCTTCTCCAAGACAACGAAGCCACCGTCGCGGTGCTGCATCGGATACGGGAGCTCGGGGTCCGGATCTCGATGGACGATTTCGGCACCGGCTATTCCAGCCTGAGCTACCTGCGCCGCTTCCCCTTCGACAAGATCAAGATCGACCAGAGCTTCGTGCGCAATCTGGAGCGCGAGCCCGGCAGCCTGGAGATCGTGCGCGCCGTCGTGGGCCTGGGGAACGCGCTCGGGATGTCCGTGCTCGCGGAAGGCGTCGAGACGCCGGAGCAGCTCGCGATCCTCACGCGGGAGGGCTGCGAGGAGTTGCAGGGCTATCTGTTCAGCCGCCCGCGCCCGGTCGGCGAAGCGACCGCGCTGCTGGCCGCGCCGTTGCCGTTCCCCGCGCCCGACCAGTCCCGTGTAGCGGGACTCGGCGGCCTGGCCGCCGATCTCGGGAAGGCCGCCTGACGACCACCCGATCTCAGGAGGCGCGATGGAAGGTCTGGTCGAGGCGCTCCTCGTCTGCCGACCGCCCGTCGTACCGGACGCTCTGCGGGTCCTGCTGCCACGTCCGCCGGAAGTGATGGCGGAAGGTCGGATCGGCGTAGACCTCGCGGATCGCCTCGACCAGATCCGGGTCCGGCACGAAACGTGGCACCGGGTCGATCACCGAGAACGGCCGGAACATGCTCGCGAGGGCGGGCTTCATCGAACCTTCGAAACGGCGTTCTACCGCGTCGAGGCGCCGGCGCATCTGCTCCCACCAGTAGTCCTTCTCCTCGGGCCCCATGAAGGTGCGTACCATGGCGAAGGCGTACGGGTCCGCGGCGTCGACCATGGCTTCGTCCGCGCGGAACGCCCGGGAGTAGGCGTTGAAGAAGGAGCCGTTGCGACCGTAGTCGAGGATCACGGTGCCGGTCTGGCGCGGGTCGATGCCCCGTACCGATCGGAAGTTTCCGGCTAGCATCCCGGTCCCGAAGGGAACGAAGAAGGTGGAGTTCCGGAGACGGCGGCACGCCTCCCTGGCCGCCGCGATCAGCGGGGCGGCCTGGAAGAGGCGGCGCGCGACGAGAAGCGTGGTGTCCTCGACGGGTTCGCCGGCGCGTTGCTGGACACGCTCGGGAACGTGGTCGATCCGCCAGAGAAGCGGGTTCTCGTAGGTCCTGAGCCACACGCGGCCGCGCGACGCGAACAGATGGATGCTGGAGAGCGAGAACGTCCGAGGCGTGTGCAGGAAGTGGTCCGGCCGCGCCGCCACGACCTCGTAGGCAGCGCCTTCGGCCATGTTGCCCGGCACGGTACCGTCGATCCGGGCCGACACCACGTTCATGCCGCTGCGCCGCAACGTTTCGTCGAATTCGGAGACGAACGCTCGGATCTCGGGACCTCCCAGACGCCGGTTGCTCTCCGCCATGCCGCGGACGTAGGCGTCGAACGGCTCCCACGTCTCCCGGATCGCCTCCCAACCCTGGAAGACGGCGTCGACATCCGCCACGGCTTCCGGCGCGACATGCGCGACGAAGCTGGCTCGATCATCGGTCATGGCGGCGGCCCGGGCTGCGTCACGGGCGCGGGCCGGAGGCCGGCCCGCGCAGCAGATCCTCGGGATCGTCGATCGTGCGCTCGTCCAGCACGGCTCCGTCCTGATCGAGCGAGCGGACGCGGAACGCCTCGCTTCGGGCGAGGGGCTTGCCCTTCTCGCCCAGGAGCACGGTCGTGGTGCCGTCCTCCTCCGGCCGACGGAGGCACGGTCCTTCCTGGGATCCCCAGGGCTGGAAACCGGCGGCGCGTAGAGGCGCGAGCCTGTCCGTCGCGGCGGCGACCGAGGGTGATGATGCGGCCGGCAGAGCCTTGACCAGCGCACGGCGGTCCACCGCGGCACCCGCTCCGCGTTCCGGGACAGGGGTAGCCACGACGGCTCGTTCCGCGATCCGGCCGGGGAGCAGGCCGACCGGTGCGGCGAGGCGCTCCGCCGGCCGTTCGACGGCCCGGGCCTGGGCCCGCTCGGCGAGGAAGGCGCGGCCGGGACCGTCCCTGTACACGGCGGTGCCGCCGTCCCAGGCGTAGATGTGCATCCCCTCGAAGCCGTTCTCGGCGGGTTCGCGCACCAGCAGAAACGTCTTGTCCTCGGTCGTCGCGAGCACGGCCTCGGCGACGTAGTTGCCCAGCGCCTGGCCGAAATCGACCCTCTGGGCGTCGATGACGACCCCGTTCTCGCGGATCCAGCCGGCGACGCGCTGGATCTCGGCGGCGTTCGCGCCGGGCATGCCCTGGACGAGATTGAGGCCGACGACCATGCCGAGCGGATCCCGGCCCTGTGCTTCCCAGATGCGCTCGTGGCGGGCGAAACAGGGCCACTGGCGTTGCTGCCGACGCATCAGGGCCCGGATGCCCTCGTTCTGCAGATAAGCGCCCGGCATGTCGCGGACGCGGGTCCAGCCGTGCGCGCGCGGCACCTCGCCGCCGAGCGCGGCGACCCGGCCTGCGCCGAGCACCGCGGGGAGACCTGGGCCGGGCTGCGGCTCGGCAGCCGGTGCAGGCCCTGCAAGGCGTGCGGTCGCAGCGGCATTCCCCGCAGGTGCCGCGAGAGCCGGCCGTCCGGCATCCTCCAGGCGCTGCCGAGCGAGATCGCGGGTCAGATCCGCGGTTCCGTAGGCGTCCCTGAGGTGGGCGGTCCCCGCCATCAGGAGGCGGAGCTTCTCGTGCATGGCACCGGCGGCATCGACCGGCAGGCCTCCCCGTACGCCGGCAGGGGCGGCGAGGGGCGCACCCGGGCGATTGGCAGGCAGATTGTCGGGACGGCGCGGCATGGCTTCACTCCTTGCCGGAGGATGGCCCACCCCTTCGAAAATCGCGAGCCGGCGGTCAGGAGTGGATGGAGGCGGCGCGACGCTCCAGGAACGTCTCGAGATCCCGTCTGATCCGGCCCTCCATGGAACTCCACCCCGGCACGTCGGCGACGTGTGGGTCCAGATCCATCAGGTAGGTGGCGACGTGCACGGCGAGCGCCGCCGATCTGAACGGCAGGCGGTGCTCGACGTTCCAGGCGAACTGCTCGAGGGAGGCCCGGCGAAGCTGGGGATCCTCCGCCGCAACGCGATCGGCGAGTTCGTAGACGAGAGCGACCGCCTGGGCCGCCGAAGACGACGCGCCGGCAGGGATCCCGGCGCGCCCATCGAGGATCTCCGCCGCTCCGGGCGCTTCGCGGAACAGCCGATGGTAGAACACGAGAGGCGCCGCGTTTCGGGCGCCCACCACCCGGGCCAGATCCGGGATGAGATCGTAGGCTCGCCTGCACCTTCCGAGGATCCGCGCGGCCGCGAACCAATCCTCGCCGGCCGCGATCGTACCGCGCCGGCAGACGTAGCCGAACGCCGCCGGATGAAGGCGCGCGATCGCCGCCCGGCCTAGAAAGCGGAGCCGTTCCGTTTCGGCCGACGTCGGGACGACCTCGCTCGAGACGACTTCGCCCGATGCGACAGCGACTTTCATGCCGGCACCCCGGGACGGATGGATGGGAGAAGACGAAGCACCAGAACGATGGCTCCCGCCGCGGCCAACCCGCCTGGGAAGCCGCGCAGGACCGCCTTGAAGACGATGTTCCAGACAAGCGGAGGCGAGAACGGGAGATCGAGCATCCACATCCAACGCAGTTCCGAGCCCGCGATCAGCATGGTGGCGACGAGCGCGCATTGCCACGCGAGACGTCCGAACCCGTCCTCGCGCAGACCGGTCGCGACCAGCGGCCCCGCGGCGATCGCCACGCCGAGCGCCGGCAGGTAGGTGGCCGCGGACATCTGGGCGAAATCCCGGAGCGAGGCCCCGAAGACGAGGGCCGGAACGGCCGCGGAGGCGTGGGCGCCGACGAACGAGGCCGCGACCGTCGCGGCGCAGGATCGGGCGACGAGCAGCGGGACCCTCATCAGAAGATGCCCGCGCCTTTAAGGATGCCGAGCATCCGGTCGCCGGCCTCCATGAGCACGTTGGCGACGTCCTGGTCGGTGATGCGCTTCGTCCACCACATCCAACCCGCGGCGCCGAAGGCGAGCAGCGCGGAGGCGAGGGCGATCTCGGCGGCGACTAGGACCGCGCGGAACGGGAACATGAAGAGGTTCAGGCAGCCCATGAACACGGACGGAATCCGGAACCAGAACGGGTCCGCGCTCCCGAGCGTCGAGACTTCACCGCCCGTCACGTAGACGGGGATCGGCGCCGCCTTGGCGACGCGCGGCGTCCGCCGCGGGTTCTTCGGTTCCTCGGGCACGATCCACTCCTTCGACAGCGGCGAGCATGCTCCCGCGGGAGGGTGTCCGTCAACGAATTTGAAGGTGTGGGCGCCATGTGCCCTTGCCCTTCCACTCCTTCCGGAAGATGGTGTCGTCGAGCGAACGAAGGAATGAGATCGATGCGTCTGGCGGCCGCCGTCCTCCTGCTCGCCTTCGGGACGATTCCCACAAAGGCGGTCTGCGACGTGTCGACGGGCGAGCGTCCGTTGCGGACGCCGTTCTTCCTTGGCATCGAGCCGATGGACGGTCCGGCCGAGGTGTTCTGCAAGCTTCAGAGCTTGAAGGGGCACTACCGGGTCAATCTCCAGTTCCTCGATACGAACGTCGACCGGACGAAGGAGTTCGATTTCGACGGCGCGCGCGGGCTCGGCGCGGAGCATCTGTCGGATTTCCTGCAGTCGCTCATCCCGACTGCCAAGGGACCGGAATTCGACCCTGTCGACGGCAAGCCGTTCCCCAAGGTCCTCAAGAACGTGGTCCAGGGGCGCGCGCCACAGACGCCCGACGGCTCGGAGCTACAGATCCCCGACGTCTGGTCCGGCGCGCGGCAGTTCATGCTCTGGGAACGCTTCGCGATCCGCCTGAGGCCTCTGCCCAGTCCGCTCGACGGCTTCTCGCTCATCGTGAACTTTCGTCCCAGCGCCGGACGCTTCGTGATGGAGGCCTCGGGCAAGAGGCCGAGCCTCTACTTCCGAGCATGGAAGGGGCGCCTTCCGATCGGCAGCGCCATCAATCACGCCTGCTCCGAGCAGATTCCCATCTGCGAGAACCTCCCGGAGGTCGTGCCCGTTCGAATGGCCTACGAGGTCGACGAGGTCCGCCTCGAGCTCGAAGGGGAGAACCTCGCCGTTCCCGCCGAGCAGACGTTGACGACGTTGGAGAAGCGCTACGCGGGACTCGTCCAGTCCTCCACCATGCGGAACTTCGACCCGGTCCGCGGGCGCGGGCGCGTCGAGATCCGCGACGGGTCGACCGTGATCGTCGGCGAGTCGTATCCGCCGGCCCGCGGCAAGATCGGCCCCTCGCGTGTCAGCGTCGTCTACAAGGAGGAAACCGACGACAGCAGCTACCGCGCGCACGTGGACAAATATTTCCGCGATTTCCGCGATGCGCTCGTTAGGCAGCAAAGTATCGAGAGCCGCGCCAAGTAGGGTTCGGTCTCGCTACACCGACGCCGGACATAATACGGGCGATATTGCCAGAATTCGCCCTGACGGATAGCATTCCGAATCAATCGACGCCCGTGAGAGACTGCGGCCGCGAACAACCCGGGCGTTTCGGGAGGTGGTCATGTCCAAGGAAACGGCGAGCAACGGCTCCTTGAAGGTCACGGCACATCGCGGCGACGCCAAGACGCTGCTCGCCTTCGATCTCCTGAACGAGTCCGCCCGTGAGAACCTAGCGGGCTTCACGATCTCCGCGGCCGCGCCGGGCCTGGCTCCCTACTTCCTCCAGAACAACCTACGCTTCGAGGATCCCGCCGCGCACGCGCAGGATCCGACGGAACCGGCCTTCTCCTCGATCAACGCCCCGTTCCACAAATTTCGCTGGGTCCACGTTCCGGGCATCATCCACCAGGGCCTTATGCCGGCGTTCGGCATGTACGAGTACGTGGTCACGCCACGCTACTTCGACGCCAAGCGGTCGATGCTGCCTCTAGATCCGGGGAAGAGCGTGCCGATCCGCATCGAGGTCGGCCCCTTCAAGAAGGGCAACCTCTCGCTCGGCTTTACCCGCGGCTTCACCCAATCCCAGGCGTTCGTGAATCGCTTCGGCCTCGGCACTCCTATCCGGCCGAGCGACGCGCCCCTGCAGTGGGACACCTCGCAGACCTCCGGCACCAACGCCCGGGGAGAGACTTTCACCTATGCCCAGCAGTACCAGTGGCTCGGTTTCACTGCACGGGACATGGTCTTCGGTCTGCTCGACGAGGTCGTTGCGGACGATGGCCTGACTCTGGATGTCTTCGCCTACGACCTCAACGAACCCGACCTCGTCGAGCGCCTCCTGACGATCGGGGAGCAGGGGAGAGCCCGCATCATCCTGGACGACGCGGCTCTGCATCACAACGATCACAAGCCCGTCTCGGAGGACGAATTCGCCGCTCTTTTCGCGGACAAGGCCGGTCGCGAGAACATCAAGCGCGGGCATTTCGGCCGGTACGCGCACGACAAGGTCTTCGTCGTCTCGCGCGAGCAGACGCCGATCAAGGTGCTCACCGGCTCGACGAACTTCTCGGTCACGGGTCTGTACGTGAACTCGAACCACGTCCTGATCTTCGACGAAGGCGAACTCCCGGCCCTCTACGCGAAGGTGTTCCAAGCGGCATGGGATCAGGACGTCCTCGCTCCGGCCTTCCGGGATTCGGAACTGGCCGCGCAGTCGTTCGACTTCGGTGGCGGCGACGCCCCCGCCGGAACCGTCACCTTCTCCCCACACGACGAAGCCATGGCCCGGAACGTCCTCGACGGCTTGGTGCGGCGGGTCGGGGAGGAGGCCAAGGAGCCGGGCGGCCGCGGCAGCATCCTCTTTGCCGTGATGGATCTCGACGCCAAGTCCGAGAACCCCGTTTACGACGCCCTGAACGCAATACATGCCGACGACGGTGTCTTCAGCTTCGGCATCAGTGACAATCCCAACGGTATCGCCCTCTACAAGCCCGGGACCCTGGAGGGGGTGCTCGTAACCGGCAAACCCGTCCGCACGCAGCTTCCGCCGCCGTTCAATCAGGTTCCGAACATCGCCGGGATCAAGCACCAGATCCACCACAAGTTCGTGGTCTGCGGCTTCAACGGACCCGAACCGGTCGTCTACTGCGGATCCTCGAACCTTGCTCTCGGCGGCGAGATGGCCAACGGAGACAACCTCCTGGCGATCCGCGACGGGGACGTGGCCACGACCTTCGCGATCGAGGCGGTCGCGCTAGTGGACCACTTCAACTTCCTGGACTCCGTCGCGAAGGGCCCCAAGGCCTCCAAGGACGCCACGCGAACCGCCTCCGATCGCCAGGGGGCGGTGCAGGCCGGGTGGTTCCTTGGTACCACCGACGGCTGGGTCGCGAAATTCTTCGACCCGCACGACCTGCGTAGCAGGGACAGGGAGCTGTTCGCGGACTGACCCCGGCGACCTCCTATTCCGCAGCTTCCAGCGAAGGCTGGGCGAAAGGCGCACCGGCTGGTGGAAGAAAATAAAGATCTCGCAAAGCCCGATTTGATTTCTTCTTGTTCGTACCGGAAATAATTCCCGTCTTGGACTAGATTCGCTTCATCTCTCTGATTTCCATTCGAAATGGAACGTTGGTTCGAAAATAAAGTTGCAGCGCGTTGCGATGTCGATGCTCTTGTCGTGCAGCTTGTGCCCGATTTGGATTAGCTGTTAACCTGAGCTAGCATTTCACCTTCCCTTTCCGGCGCCGAAAACCGACTGCGCCTGCAAAGATGGAGGAAGGCATTGAATCGCAGCTGTACGCTCGCGGGAGATGCTGGTGTTGGATCGCTTCCCTATCAGCCCGCGATCTATGAGGATGAATTGCTCTTCAGCATCATTGCACGAATGATCCGTCATACAGGTTGGTCTAATCGTTACATCGCGATGTATTTATACGCACCGCCGGCATGTCTAAGTCTCAGAGTGTCGGCTGACTTTCCAACTCGTCTGCAGAATCTTTGCCAGAAATTTGGAGATTCTAAACTTTCTGATTATGAGTATATCTTGGAAAATCATACATTGTACCCATATTACGTTTCTTATTCAACTGAAACTATGGCGAAAAAAATTAGATCGAGGTTCCTTGATGTGAATCCAAGATGGAGCGGCAAGAACCCTATCGATCGCAGTGCGCGGGTGCGAAGTGATGAAGGAGTAGGGCTTCTCAAATTCTGCGAGCAATGCAATGACGAGAGTTTTGACAAATACGGAGAATATTATTGGAAAAGAAGCCACCAATTACCAGCTGTAAGTACCTGTTTCATCCACAAATCGCTATTAAAATTTAGTACGGTGTCAATACGAAACAACAACGCATATGTTGCGGCAGACAAGTGGAATTGCCCCCGGAATGCAGGGAATGTTATTGGGAGCAGACCGGTAAGAAGTTTGGATCAGCTTTTTGATTTCGCGGATCGAAGTAGGAGATTACTAGTAGAAAAAATTGTTGATCGCGATGTGGACAACCTTATTCGGCGGCGACTTATGAAGCTCCAGCAGCTGCAATTGGCGACTGTTGGGTGCACCATACGTTATGAATTACTTGCCATGGCTGCGAAAAAATACATGGGAGAGCTGATTGTTCATTACCCGTTTCTAGAAATTTCGCGGCAGGGATGGATTCATTCTCTAATTTATAAAAACAACAATGTAAATCGACCTATGTTAAATTTGTTATTTGATTTTTTGATCGAAAAAATCGAAGCGGATAGCAGTAGAAGATTGGTCGTCCCTGTCGATCCTAGTAAAAAATACGCAGATCTATTTGATATCAGAAAATGGAAATGTGGCAACAGGATCACGTGTTGCGAAACTCGCCAGCAATTGAGCGTTATCAGAATAAAGAATAGCTCTGATGAGCTGGTGGCTACCATAAGATGTGAGTGCGAGTTCGAATTTACCGTAAGAAGGAACAAAAGAGGAAATTTCGGAAAGCCGCGATTCAAGTCAGTTGGTTCCGAGGTCGAAAAATTCATCAAAGATTGCGGGTACATGCAGTTTTCTTTAATAGCAGGCCGGCTTAACCTGTGTCGTGCTTCTTACGCACGTCTTGTTCGAAGGTTGAAGGGCGAATTTGTAGGCAATTTGTGTTAAAAATCATATAAAATTGGGGACGAGTGTTTATATTATTGATCCTGCGCTTAGGTGTAATTGTCTCGATTGCAAATATTACGAATATTTGTGGGAAATTGGAATATGGAAGCAGAGGGCCTCGCAGGTTGAGACCATCAATACAGACATTCTCTTCATTGCCTTTGGCTCCCATCTGAGAGGCTGTGGACAGATCGTAGCAGCCCTTTCGGATGTTCGCTTTTTGTTCTAAGTGTGGCTCATCGCCTATGCAGGAGGCGATCTCCTGAAGCGACGCCAGCAGAGCGCATCGACTCCGTCGAGCCAGCCGCGTCAGCGCCTCATCCCAGCATCTACGCTGTCGGCCGGCCCTCCAGTGCACGGCCGTGGGAGATATCGTATGCTCGCTTCGTTGTCCGCGTCTCAACTGCAAGTCTCAGCCGAACAGGAGACCTCATCTTCTGACCAACTTGTCCGCGCCTTCCTAGAGACACTCGCGCAGGACGAGCGCAAGAGGCTGGCAGCTGGCCAGCGCTCCACCCGTTATGCGTTCGAAGACGAGATCTCGCTCGATGAGAGCGATGCTGTCGAGCAAATCGTAGCACAGGACGAAGTCAATCGACCTCCGACTGCCCATGTGCCCGTTTCGGCCGACCTCGCCGCCGTCGCCGTGATGCTCGCTCGCGCCGTCGCAGCCGAGGCTGGCCTCGTTCGCCGACTAAGGCGCGAGGCACCTGTTGTTACGCTCGCGACAAACGTTCCCGATCTCGTCGAGCCGGTCCGGATCGTTGCCGAGAAGTGCCTGTTTCGGTCCCAGACCAAGGTCGTGGACATCGCTGTAGGGCGAGGAGGGCGTGAATTGACCCGCCGGCATGCCGCATTGTTCGTCTGCGATGGGGTCGGGCGCGATGCCAGGCCGGACAAGGGCAATGAGGTGATCGGTACCGCTTTGCACGTCAGGGTGCCTATCGTCGGCATCGCACCTGATCCGAAGCGGCAGCTGCCGCGTGACCTGATGCGCTCCGCCGAGCACCGGATCGAGTTAGCTGGACTGGATCAAGGCGGCCTGGCGCTCGTGGTTGACGCCGTTGTCGGAGGGCTGCCGTCACGCGAAATCGATCCCGAGCTCCTTCGCATGATCGACATTGCTGATCTGCCAGTCGCCTTCCGCCGGGCAACCTCACCGGATGCCTGTATCGAAGCACTGGAGCGTATCGTCGCTGCGAAGGCCGAATTTCTCGGCGAAGGCCCCGCTCTGGAGGAGCTAAACGGCTATGGACCGGCGAAGACGTGGGGCATGGCCGTGGCAGCCGATCTGCAGGCATACCGTGCGGGTCGTCTGACCTGGGCTCAGATCGACCATCGCGGCCTGCTGCTGTCGGGTCCGCCCGGCGTTGGCAAGACCAGCTTCGCGCGCGCGCTGGCCAAGAGCGCTCGCGTACCCCTGGTGGCTACCTCCGTCGCCGAATGGAACGCAGCCGACTACCTGTCCGGCACGCTTCAGGCGATTCGCAAGGTCTTTGCACAGGCGCAAGCTCAGGCACCCTGCATCCTGTTCATCGACGAACTCGACGGCATCTCCGACCGTGGCCAGATTCGCGGGGAGTACGTTCAGTACTGGACGCAGATAGTAAATCTATTTCTCGAACTGCTTGCGGGCGTGGATGAGCGACCCGGCGTTGTGGTCGTGGCGGCGACGAACCACCCCGATAAGATCGACCCTGCAGTGAAGCGGGCTGGGCGGTTGGACCGGGAGATCGCGATCGAGAGACCGGACACCACTGCGCTCGCCCAGATCTTCCGTCACCATCTCGGTCGCGAGATCCTGCCGGATGCTTCGATGCTACCGCTGGCGCTGGCTGCACGCGGCATGACGGGCGCGGATGCCGAAGCCTTCGTCCGACGCGCCAAAGGAACGGCGCGCCGCAGTGGCCGAGCCGTGACATTGGACGACCTACTGGCCGAGATTCGACAAGGGCGTCGCCCGCTCCCGGCGGCGGTCCGACATCGCGTGGCGGTCCATGAGGCCGGTCATGCGGTCGTCAGCCATACACTCGGCTTCGGTGTGCTCATGGACTTGTCCCTGGACGACGAAGGCGGCCAAGCTTGCCTGGAGTTCACCAGAGATGGTGCTGTGACCTTGGCTGAATTGGAGGCGGCGTTGGCTTTGCTCCTGGCGGGCCGGATCGCGGAAGAAATTGAACTCGGTTCCGGATCGATCGGCGCGAGCATCGGCGCTAACTCCGATCTCGCCTTGGCAACTGGGATCGCGCGCAACATCGAGTTGACCTACGGGCTCGGATTTCTCGGCAACATCTACCTAGAGCCTGCCGCCACCGACATGATCCTGATCAAGGGTTTGCTGCCGGCCGTCACTGAGCGCCTTAAGAGCGCGAGCGACCGGGCGCGGAACATCCTGATGGAACGTCGTACGGCATTGCAGGCTGTTGCTCGCGAACTCGAAGGAGCCGGCTACCTTTCCGGTCGGGAGATCGACCGCATACTGGCTTCGGCTGGAGAGCGGGCGAAATCTGAGGCTTCCGCGTGCGTCGGGGAGGACAAGTGATGTTCGCACTACCACCCGACGTGGCGGACATCGGCGATCTGCAGCCGCTCTCGGACGCCATCGATGCACTATGCGAGATCCTCGGAGACCACCGAGAAGACGTCATCGAAGGCCTGGCTGAAATCGTTCGAAAGCGGGCCGAGTTCGAGCAATGCAGGCACGCCTGCAATCAAAATGGCTGGTGCGGGCCTTCTGACCCCTGAGAGTGGCGCCTGTCGTCGTCCCCCGTTGCAACGGCCGAGGTCCGTAATCGTGATCTGTCGGAAGAACATCAACATCTTCCGGCAGTACAATACGAGAGTGATGCCCTTCAAGTGGACAAGATTTTTGATAATCAGTACTCTTAATAGGGAGCTTTCATTTCACGATACGAAGGCGAGCCTCTAGCCTCAGGCTTATCTTAACAAGCGTGTGCCGTGCCTGCATCAACTCGTCGTTTTTCCTATCCGGCGCCTTCGCATTGAGCATCGGACCGGCCAGCGCCTCGACAGCTCCCCTGCGGGTCGTGGCCTCTTCGGTACCGCACGCAGAAATCCTCGAACTCGGGGGCGAATAGCTCGCCCCCGAACTGACGCTGAAGATCATTGAAATCTCAGGCGATCTCCGCCCGAATGCCCTGCTGCGTGACGGCGATGCCGATGCCAACTTCTTCCAGCGCGTGCCCTTCCTCCGCTTCGAGGAAGCCGCCATGGTGATGCGCTTCGCCGTCATCGCGGCAGTGCATATCGAGCCCCTGGGATTGGACAGCCACAGTACAAAGTCGCTCGCGGACCTACCGAGCGGCAGTGTCGTCTCCCTGTCGAACAGCGTGTCCAACACCAGCCGCGGATTGTAGCTGCTTCAGGCCAATGGTCTAATCCGGCTATCCGCCTACCTCATCGTCTCAATTGCTCGATCCAGCGCGAGCGACGCGGCTCAGAGCTTCCGGCGTCGCTCCTTGTGCGAACGCCCGATAAATTCGTGTGTGCAGCCACAAGCCGTTCGCCCACAGGTTGCGGTTGGGCCGACCATCGGCTCTAGTCGGCCGCTTCCGCACGAGCCGGATCGATGCAGCCGACCGAAACGAAACCATGCCCGCCACGCCGCCGCCCGGGGAACCCGAGCGCCGGTGACAGTGCCTCGAACTAGGATGGCGAACGGCGGAGCGGATCGCGATGGCACCGATGCGGAGGTGGAAGCCCTCGCTCGCGCGCTCGAGACCCTGCTGAATCCTTCAAAAATTGATGGCGTAGTGAACTGCTGCGTTCGGGCGGTCCATGACGAGGCCTGGGAAGGCCCCCGGACGGGCCTGCTGCACGTCCGGTTCGGCGAAGACAAGCCGAGGGTGGAGGACCTCGCCTACCTCCTCTGGACGGAGTGCATGTACTACGCACTTCCCCGGCGCAGACAGGAGAGGTTTCGCCGGGAGATCGCCGCGGACATGACGGCGGTCGCGCGATGCTACCTGGCCGTCAGGGAGCTCTTCATCGACTTCAACGCGCGCCATCCCGAGCGCGCGAGCGAACTGGGCGAAGTGTTGGCCTACTGCCTGGTGCAGGAGCACCTTGGGGCCGCGCAGGTGGCGAGTAAGATGTCTTTGAAGACGGCGGCCAACATGCCCGTCCACGGGCTCGACGGCATCCACGCGGTCTTCGAGAATGGCGCGCTGACGGTCTACTTCCTGGAGTCGAAGCTGGCGAGCGAGGGCCGGCGGGGCGTGGCGTCCTACGCCGCTTCAGCCGCCGAGTTCCTGAACGACCGCCGCCAGTACCTCCGCGAGTACGAGATCGTTGCGGACCTCGGGAACCTAGACGCTCTTGAGGGTGAGGCAAGACAGCGCGCACTCGACCATTTCGACGTAATCGGCCACCCCGAACTCCGGCGCAGAGAACGGTTCGTCGGGATCATCTGCCATTCGGAACCGGGGCACTTCAGCAAGCACTTGCGCATACGCGACGACCAGCCCCCCGACATCCACGAGCGCGACTTCGCGGAACGGTTCGCCGCCGACCACGGCAAGCTGCGTCTTACCGCGAGGAGACAGTTGCTGAAGCATGGTGCAGACCCCGCGAAGGCGATCGTCCTTCTCGTGGCGGTACCCGACGTGCGCGAGCTGCGGAAGGCGTTCTACGCGGCGATGGGCGTGGCCGAACGAGAACTGCCGCTGGACGGCGACGACCTTGAGATGGACGACGACGAGGACGCGGGAGGCGACGCGGCATGAGCTTTGCCCTGGATTTCTCGGACCGCATGGCGGGCCACGCGGCGTTCTCAGACATCTTGTGGCGCCTGGAGAGCTCGGGCGCTGCCCGCTCCATTCCCGCCAAGATCGAGACCGTGACGGAGCCGCCCTCCGGCGAGGACCTGCACAAGCTCCTCTACTGCGCGGGCGTCTTCGTTCAGACGGACGTTCTCGCCTACAGGCGCATGGCGCAGTCCATCGCTTTGAATTCGCTCATCGTCGCAGGGGGCGACGAGGGAGCATACCAGCGCGGCCGCCGCATCCTGACGGACCTCGGCAACTTCCCCGCGCTTGACTGTGTCAGGCACGAGGGCGTCGAGACCGGGGCCTCGTTCCTCGACGCACTCCGCCGGACGCTTTCGCGCGAACTGAACAGCGTCAGGGTCGGCGACCAGTGGATCCCCCTGACCGACTTCCAGAAGGACACCTGGGATGAGCTGCCCGACGCACGGGCGATCGCCATCTCGGCGCCGACGTCGGCGGGCAAGTCGTTCCTCGTCATCGAGCACCTGTGCCGGCAGGTTGAGCAGGCGACGTCCTTCTGCGCCGTCTACGTCGCTCCCACGCGGGCGCTCCTGTCAGAGGTGAGCGCGAAGATCCAGAGGCGCCTCGGCGAGGCGGCCGACGTCAGGATCACTACCGTGCCGACGCAGGACCCGTCCGGCCCGGCCCGTCAGGTCTTCGTGCTGACACAGGAACGCCTCCAGGTGCTGCTCGCCGCCTCGTCCGTGACGTTCGACCTCGTCGTCGTCGACGAGGCCCAGAATCTCTCGGACGGCTCCCGGGGGATGATCCTCCAGGACAGCGTTGAGCAGGCGGTCAGCCGAAGCGGGACGACACGCCTCGTGCTCCTCGCGCCGGGTGCCCGCGGCTTCGAGGCGGTCGGTGCCTCGATCGGCGCGCCCGGCCTCACCGTGGCGCGTTCCGAGCTTCCCTCCGTCCTCCAGAACAGGATCCAGTTGAGGAAGGCGGAAGTCGGCAACGCGCTTGAACTGGACCTGCTGACGCCGGACGGTCCGCGTCGGCTCGGCACCTACCGGAGCGGGCGGGGTTTCGACGTACCGGACAGCCGACTGGCGGCCGCGGCCCTCGAGCTGGGCTCGACAGGGGGGTCCCTCGTCTACGCGACCGGCCCAACGGACGCGGAGAAGGTCGCGCGGCAACTGTCCCACGACCTTGAAGACGGCGGCGACCTGGCGCTGGCCACGATCTCCGATTTCGTGAGGAAGCACATTCATCCCGACTACACGCTCGCCGGGATGATCCGAAAGGGCGTGGCGTTCCACTACGGCAAGATGCCGACGCTCCTTCGCGAGACCCTCGAGGGCGCCTTCCGCGACGGCCACGTAAATTTCCTTGTCTGCACGACGACGCTGTTCGAGGGCATCAACCTCCCGGCACGGAACGTCTTCATCGACACACCCACCAGGGGCACGAGGAAGCCGCTCGCTCCCGCGGCGCTGTGGAACTTCGCCGGGCGCGCCGGTCGCATGTCCGCCGACATCGTGGGAAACGTGTTCCTCGTCGACTACGAGGACTGGCCGGACAAGCCGCTTGACGCGTTTGTCGGCTATGAGGTTCAGTCCGCGTTCCTGCGCACTGCATCCGAGGTTCCCGACCGCCTGCTCGGTGCCTTGGGCGGTGCCATGCCGACCGAGTCGCCACACGATGAGGACGCTGGTCGGGTCAGGGCAGCTGCCGGACTGCTGATATCCAAGGCCGCCAGAGACGAGGTCCGCGGGTACGTCGACCGGACCCTCGGCAGCTTGGACGAGGGGCTGCGAAACCGCCTAACCGAAGCGAGCCTCGCCGCGCACGAGAAGATCGGTCTCCCGGCGACACTGCTGGCGACGAATTGGACCGTCGACCCGTTCGGGCTGCGTCGGCTCTACGATAACATGCTGGAGAAGGTCGAGGAGGAGAAGACGCGCAGGCTGATACCCGTCAGTCCGCTTGGGACGGGAGCCTATAAGTCGTACAGCTCGATCTTCTCAAGGATCCACAGAGAGGTGAACGGGGGGAGCGTCAACTTCGCGGGCCTCGTGTCCGGCATCGCGGTCGATTGGATGTGCGGGAAGCCCTATCCCGTCATGCTTGCCAAGGCGGTCGAGCGGCAAAGGAGGTTCGACGCGAAGAGGATCGAGGCCAACAGGATCATTCGCGAGAAGAACCCCGCCAGCAGGGTCCGGGATCCGGACGAGATCGTCGTGGACGACGTCGTCCGCCGGGAGTTCGACCTCATTGAGGACCAGGTACGCTTCCGCTTTGTCCAACTCGGCAAGGCGTACATCGACATCCTCAACATCGTCCTTCGGGAGACCGGGCAGGAAGGGTTGATCGGCGACGTTTACGATTTCCCGTTGGCGTTGGAGTTGGGCATCTCGACCAAGTCCGGCTGGTCGTTCATGGAGCTCGGCCTGTCCCGGATCGCCGCGGCGGCCCTCCAGCCGGAGTTTCCCGACAGCAACCTCACGCCTGATGCGGCGCGCAGGTGGCTGGCGGAAATCGAGGATATCGGCACGCTGCGCCTCGGGCCGGTGATCGTGGATGAACTGCGGCGCTTGAAACTCGTACGCCCGGCGGGGTGATCCGATCTAGGTGGACGCTCCGGCGTAGTTCGTCTGGACCGCGACATTGCCGTCAACGCGGATGCGCCCCCGGGGATGACGGCGATGTCGGCCATTCCAGGCCAAACAGGCCCTAGTATCTCCCTCGCAACGTCGCCGATGGGTCGTGAACTCAAGGTCCGCTCCCAGCCTGATCCGCCTAAAATCAGACAGGCAGCTTTCGGCCAGACTACGTCACGTCGGATCGCAATTGCCCGCAGAACCGGACATTCAGCTTCGCGCCCATCCCAGTCATTGAAAAGGCTTTGACGACATCCCGAAAGCGGACGCTGGGCGCTGCGATGGCTTATTCGCATAAGGGCACGATATGGAGCTTGCGCGCAATTCAGGAGTAGGCCGATCGCATACTCCGATGAGCGACGCGTTTAATGCAACCCCAAGGTGATAAATCGAGAGATCGGTTAGTCGCTGCCGTTGTCAGGAACATCGCTACGGTGGGCCAGCCGATCCTCAAGGTGGCTCGCGGCATCCGCGTACAATTCGAAGCGGCGTAGCTGGATCGCGCGCTTCGTCTTGTTTTGCGTCGTATCAATTTTACCTTTAGCGTGATCAGCCTTACCACGGAGCTTCTTGGCGAGCTTCTGAAACACATCATCGATCTTGCCAGAGACTTTATCGGTCTCTTGCTTTAGCGCGCTCGCATGATCGTCGTCGGTCTTTTTCGCACTCTTACTCATGGTTTTGATCCTACGTTCACGCTGCAGTACGAGATGCATACCGCCGTGACGCTCGGATGTCGCCTGCCGGATTTATCGAATACGAGGACCGCAGAAGCCCGCGCCCGCGACACCGCGGCGTACCCCTTACTCGTTCTAGGGCTTTGACTGCTGTCGGCGAAGCGGCCGAGAGTGCCGAGGGCGATGTCCTCGTAAGGCGGCAGGGCCATGCCCGGCTTCCGAGCGGCGCGCCAACGCTCGCTCAGAATACGCGCCGGGTTTGCCGATGCTTCCGAGGGTCGATGCTGGGATTGGATCGGCATGCCGGGATGAGCAAGATTACTAAGATGACCAGCTGCTCTTGAGCCAGATCTACTTAATTATTAATGAAGATTTGGAATGTTCTATGATGATAAGTCGGCAATATAATTGCGCATTGCGTAGGTAGCTGCGCAATCGAAGATCTCGTTTATATACGGTAGTTACTGGAAAAATATCCGTACTTACTCAGCTCTGTGCCGACAGTGTTGTATCGCCGATGGTCTTGAACCGTTGTTCATCACCAGTCCGTGGCAGGACGAACAGCGCTTCAGTGCACGTGCAGCGACGCCGTCCGCCTCGGCGAGGTCGATAAGGCCCCAGGTACCCGCGAACTTCGCTTCGCAAGTCCCGGTGGTCGATCTTGGCACGGACCTCGATGCCATCACGCCAACGCTGCGCCGTCAGCGTAGCGGAAGATCTTTTTGGGACGTGATGATGTGGACGGTCCCTACCTTATAGGCCGCTGGTATGAGCGAACGGTCCATCGTCTGGTCCGATCCTTTTCCGATCCCCCAGCACGCTGCGCGCCGAGGCGATGATTTGGATGGTTTGCCGCCGGTCGCACTCGGCACGGGCCATCTCTTCCAGATTGCGAAGGTATGCGATCAGAGAGGCTTGTGAACCTGTGCCTCGTTTGCATGCACTATGTACCTTCGATGTGACGATAGTCTCAAGATTATTCCAGTATTCGTCGGAACGATTCATTCGCCGGCTCATAATAAATCCCTCCGTCGCGCCTATATAGGGCTCATTCGGAGAGCAAGATAGAGCTAATTTACTGAATTCATGCTTTGCTGACTAATACACTATCCGCGATTATCCTATCGCGCCCCTTCAGCGGCAGGATCAGACTGTTTGGAAGGCAGTGCTCGTCGTGGCTATGAGCTTCTGGAAGCAACGTGATCGCTGTGTCTTTCAGTGCCCCGGTTCTTCTTCCGGTGCTGGCCAACCGTTGCGTCGGTATCAGCGCCATCATCCTGGCCCCGCCCCATGAGAGCAAAGTTGTGGAGGTCAGCCAGAGCTTGGCTGCCTGAGAGCGGACTGTCCGTCAGTGCGTAGAACGCGGCCCGGACGATCTCCTTTTTGCTCGCTTCGGGATGCCGCTCTCGCATAGCGGCACACAATTCCTTCGGCTTCATCCCCGGCTTCACGAGGGTCCAAAGCGTCGCTGCGATGATCTCGATCAATGCCATGTTCGCCTCCCGGCGATGGCGCCGCGGGGTGGCGGCTCGACGGAAATCTACATGACAGTCTTATGACAGCGCAAATTCGGTACTGTTACAAGCTGGCCGTCATCCTCAATTGGTAAGCTCGTGCAGCGTTCCGCTAGTCTGACCGCCGCCGCGAGTAAGGCGCGCAGGCGAGCACTTACCATAATTGACCGGCCGCGCGTCGGACAGCTGAACGGTCAGCGGCTGCTGGTCTGCGTTAAAGGCAGACGAATGCCCACTGGGCGGGGCCGAGCCGTCTGGATATGCGGATCAGGCTGACGCCAGCCAATCCGGCATTGCGCCCTTCGCCAAACGCGAGTTGCGGTAGCGCGCGTCCGCCGTGACCTCCTGCTCGACCCAGGGGGGCAGCACGACGAACTGATCCTCGCGCTCCATCTCGATCTCAGCCAGGATCAGCCCGTCGAGGATTCCACCGAACACGTCCACGTCCCAAAACGCCCCGGCGTGCTCGACCCAGTAGCGGGTCTTCTGAATGCGAGCCTGCAGCGGCACATCGGCGAGCAGCGCCTCGCCTAGCGACAGCCTGTACGATCTGAAATAATTGAAAAGGCTTCAGATACCAAGGTAGATAGCCCCCGCAGCGCATCCGAACAAAAGGCGAACAATAATATTTATGAGGTACGGGTATCCAAGCAAAAGTTTCTGGTAGATATTTCCGCGATGACTGCGCGATAACACATAGTTATCGAGAATCCATAAGTCGCGTCGTAAATTAGCAATTTAGAGGATAGGCCATGAAAAGGCGAACGTTTCTGGGGGGCAGCGTAGCCACGGCGATGGCGCCCACGGCCGCCCAATCTCAATACTCTATGCCAGGCCCCGGGCAAACGCTAGGGCCAGGCGAACTCGCCACGAATGTTGCCAAACTCCGCCAGCAGTTCGTTCAGGATTTTGATCCAGAATATGTTGAAAATGTTATTCTGCCATTCTTCTTGGTGAGCGCTTACGCCGGAGAACGGCCGGTACTCCCGATGATCGACGTGAAGCTGACCAAGGAAAACGCTCTCCCAGCAGATCTATGGGGCCTAATCAGCGAGACATGGAAACCAAATCCTCAAGGGGGTGTCACAGTCTTCCTTCAGGGTCTGGAAAATCGTGGCCCGAACAACCGGCGAAAGCGAATTTACATGTCGGCGGTAACGCCAGATTTGTACCGATCCATGTACGGCGACAAGGTTTCCCAGTTTTTTAACGCGTTGCTCGGCGCGAAGAATGCCGGAAAACCACTCATGCGCCCATATTTGGAAAATTACTGGGATTTGTATTGGAACTTGCACCTTGGAATTACAGGCGACGCAATTCCAGCCCAGGTTCGTCAGATCGGAGAAAGCTTGAACACAGTCTTGGCTTACCGCGATCCCACTCAACGGATAGTCTATGATCATTACATGTCTGTACGGTCAAACCTCGACTTCCTGAAATCGTGGATCGACACGAAAGTCGCAGACGTGATCGACAGCAGAACTCCAAGCCCAGAAAAGACATTCGTCTACTATTGGATAAAAAACGGGAAAGAAGGAGAAAATTTCAGACGTAAGGATGTAGTGTTTGAGTGCTTTCACAACTTTGTTGCATTCAGCCAGTGGGGCAATACGATTTACAATATCATGCTTAAGCTGGAGCGCGATAACGGCGATCCGGAGGTGCAGACCTGGTTCAAGAAGACTATGTCAGGAGATTTCGACGACGCTAAAGGATCTGCCTTCACGCCACTCGAGTGCTTTGTCATGGAACTTTTCCGCACAATTTCCCCGGCTGGAGGCAGCATATCCGCCGTCGAGGAAGTCAGCACACCCGTCTTCGAGCGCCACGGCTACATCATCAGTCCCCATGCAGCCACGAGTTCAGACCCGGTCCATTGGAAAAATCCGGATCAGTTTGATCCGTCACGCTACAATGGTACGCCAACAAGCCACGATATCGATGAAGCCCGGATGCAGCAGATCGGCTTCGCTCGATGCCCATTCGACAAGACGACTTTCGACGTCAGGGATGGGCGAACAGCCGCGATGCATAACAGCGCCTTCGGCACGGTCTACGGTGTAGCTGGGGGCAAGCCACTGCCCGTCTGCGACTATGCCGGCTTTGCGCCTTTCGGATTTGGCTACCGCCGCTGTCCCGGCGAGCAACTGACCGTCCAAGTCTTCGCGGATTTCCTCAGGAAGGTCTGGAGCGATAAGATCGGCTTCGTCAAGCTCAACATCTCGAATGCCGAGAAACTGCCGGTTGGACCAACAGCCGTCATCGCGGACGACCTCGGCTTCACACAAGTAGCCTAGTGGTAGGAACCTAACGCTTGGTACCGTCCGCTCCGCGCTGCTTCAGCTTTCGACCAACGCCGGCACGCGAGCCGCGATCTCTGCGACTTGGAGCCAAGCATTAGCATGACCGGACATAGGGGGGAGCCCTCTTCTGCGATCCGATCCTTCATGCGGTACGTCCGCGTACCCGTGACAATTGTCGCGGCGTCACGATCCGCATGACAAGGCACAAAAAACCCACCGCGGCAGCGTGCCGGGCGGGCTGAGGTTCGTCGCAGGACCTCCGGGGCAGAGCACCGCTGCGCGGGCAATACTATCGGGAGTGCGACAGTGAGACGACCGATGCCATCAGTTTATGCCGTGGTGCAACCCAACTCTTAACTTACGTGCTCTGTCATCTAGATCGATAGAAGCATCGCCATACAACTCGAACTTGCGCCGATAAGCGGTTCGTTTGTCCTCATTCTTAGCATCTTTAATATGATCCGATGCGCGTTGTGACTTGCGGCGGAACTCTGCTGCTAGCTTTTCGTATGATACTGCAATTTTCGCAGTCACTTCAGAGGTTGCAGTAGACTTCTTACGATCAAATTTAGCAGACTTTTGCTTGCTCTCGCTATTAGCGGTGGCCATCGTATGCTCCTACGCGTGAATAGACCGAGCTGACCCGTAAGAAGCCTCCTCGTCTAGTCCGCCGCTTCGGCGCCATCCGGCAGTCTCCCCAACGCATCAGTCGACGATCAAAACCGTCGAGCGGAGAGGTTAACCGGTATTAAGGCAGTTTGTCGGAACCGTTTGTGGGGATCGGCTCCGCAAAAATGGGCGCCAAGCGTCTGGCTTCGACCCGGTGCAGACGGTCGGGGTAGGTACCAAGCGTCAGATTTCCACCACTAGGTTCTCCTCGCCGCGCACCGTCGCAGTGCGGGTGCACCTGGCCGCCCGGCGGGCGCGCTCGCCGATCAGCCTCAATTCGACCGCGCGGAACGGTCAGGCCGTGCGGGAACTAGACCTTGACCTCTCGTCTCGAAGCGGACGTTCCGCATCCGGTCCACTGCCGCCACCTGAGCGCCTCAGGTCGCACCTCCGATGCGGGCGTCGGAGCAGCTCTGATCGTCGACCTGGAACGCGCCACAAGCTGAATTTCGCCGGCCTGTGCTCAAAGGACTGGTGCCCACCTGAGCGGGCCCGATCCGCGCCGGCCTGAAGCGAGCTGGATCGCAGCGTTCTTGTTCTGAGGTCGTGGAAAGACCGCGACCTTATCATCGTCGTCAAGCTGAAGACCCGCCCTGTGGCTGGACGCCGAGCGCCGCGGCTGCCTCGACCGCGCTACCGCCGGCGACCGTGACCGTCGGGTAGGCGAACCGCACGCCTTCAGTCTCGAAGCGCTGCTTGATGAGAGCATTGGCCCGTCGCCGGATCGTGAACTGCTCGCCCGGCCGCGTCATCATCTTCAGCCGGACCTTGATCGCGAAATCGCCGAAGGCGTCGACGCCTTGCATCTTCAGCGTTTCCAGGATGTGCGGCGCGAACTCGGGATCTTCCAGGAGCGTCCTGCCGATGTCCTTGACGATTTTCTTCACCTTGTTGAGATCGGTGTCGTAGCTGAGACCCAGCGTCATCTTGTCGATTACCCAGTCGCGCGAATAGTTCGTAATCGTCGAGAGCGCACCAAAAGGCACCGTGTGTAGCGGCCCGCGATGGTGACGCAGCTTGACCGAGCGCAGCGAGAACGCCTCGACTGTGCCCTTGACGCTCCCGCTCTCGATGTACTCCCCGACCCGGAATGCGTCGTCGAAGATGAAGAACATCCCGGAAATGACGTCCTTCACGAGTGTCTGGGCGCCAAATCCGACCGCGATGCCGACCACGCCTGCGCCCGCGATCAGAGGGCCGATCTCTATGCCCAGCGCAGAGAGCGCCATCAGGACGGCGACGGCGACCAGCACGAACAGCAGCACGTTCCGGAGGATCGGGAGCAGCGTGCGCAGCCTCTGGCGGCGGCGAACCACCTCGTCGCTGCCCATGTCGCCGGCCGCGCCGGCCTCCCCGACCAAGCGGTCGATCCACGCGCGCGCCACCTGCCAGGCGAGCTCCGTCAGCAATGCGATCACCGCGACGTTGAGAATTGCCCGCAGAGCCCGGCTCGTGGGCGTGTCGCTGGCGGTCAGCATTGCCGGATCGACGTCGAAGATGCGGGCGACGACGAGCCCGGCGCCGACGAGGAACGCGATGCGCAAGCCCCGGTCGAGTGCAACGACGGCGATCGGCCGCGCAGCGATGGTCGACCGGCCCCCGCCTTCCGCGAGGGAGGTGTCAACGTCGGGCTCGTGTGGGACCAGGAGATGTTGAACGGCGGCCCTCAGCCCCAGGTTCGCGAGCGCGAGGAGCAGGAGGACGATGCCGGAGAAGGGTGCCGCCGCGCCGGCGACGGTCGAGAGCCAGAGGCTGACGAGGTAGATGCTCAGGAGCCAGGACAGGCCGTCTCGGGCCCCCGTCACGAGCGCGCGGCCGTCGGCGGCTGGCCGACCCCAGATGGTCGCCAGCGTCACCGCGAGGAGGACGAGACCGAGGCCCAAGCCGAGCAGCGTGCGCGCCGCCGCGTCGACCCCGAGTAACGCCAGGAGATCCAACGTCGCCTTGATGAAGCTGAATAACCCGACCAGCAGCGCCGAGCGGCGGAACCAGTACGACGCTGCCGGGGTCGCCAGCGGGATGACGCGGAACCGCTCCGCGCCCGGCGCCAGCACGACGCGGCCGACGACGACCGTCAGGCGAACCGCCAGAAAGACGAGTAGGTAGGCCAGCACGATGTGCTGCAGCAAAGGCGGCCAGTCTAATGCGAGGAAGGCGCCGACGCTGCCCGCTGTGTACGCGCCGACGACGCCGAATCCGTAGAGCGTCCTCAGTCCAAGCGCCTTCAGTCTCTGGTTTAGTGCAGCGAGCGGCGCCGCGATCATCCGCCGGCGCAGGCGCGCAGTGGCGCGCCAGAACAGCATTTCCACCAAGAACCCCAGTGTCGCGAAGGCGACAAGCGGCAGCAGGATGGCGAGGAGGCCGCGTTCTCGGAACTCATCCGTCAGACGCGCCCTCGCGACGTCAAGGCTCGCCGGAAGCCTGGGGACGGCCGCGGCCAGGTCGCGCAGGAACGTGCGCGTCTCGTCAAGACCGGTCGCCATCATGTGCTGGGCCCCCGCGGGCTGCGCACGTGCCTGCGAGGCGTGGTCGACGTCGCGCGCCCGCTCGCGAAGCCACGCCCGAACGCCCGGGTCGTCAAGAAGGTCGGCGAGGGTCCGAAGGCTCTCCGACGACGGGTCGGACGGCGCGCCGGGCATGCTTGAGGACTGCGCGAACGCGGGCGCGCAGACTGACATCGCCGTGAGGGCGAGAGACAGGAACGCCGCGATGAACCGCGGCCATCTCGAGCGTTCCCGCGGGGCGCCTCCCGCAGGGCACGGCGCGGTGGTCGCCGCCGCCACGGCCGGCGTGCCCGGGTTCGGACCGAAAGCGCGCGGCCGCATGGCAAGCAGTGGGTTGATTTGGCCCATGAGGGGAGTGGCTGCGATCAGCACCTTCATGTCGGTTTCACGCGGTGTCCCGGTCGAGGCTCAACCGCAGTTTTCGTGCGTGTTGCTCTGCTGTTACACTTTGCCGAGAACGACTTGCGATGTAATTACCCACGGGGTGGATCGGTCGGCGGCGGAACGCCCGCGGCTGCGCCGC
>CAXDNE010000012.1:0-53587 GCA_963990595.1 uncultured Methylobacterium sp. | reverse complement strand
TACACTATCCTCTTCGTCGGCAGCGTCAGATGTGTATAAGAGACAGTCTCGGAGCGGGCCCGGCTGGCGCTCTCGCGCATCCCGGCCCGCGTCGGAATTCGGGCTGGCTCAGCCCTGCTTGGCCTTCTTGTTGGCGTTGTGGTGACCGACGGCGCAGCCCGCGGCGGCTCCCATCTTGCCGTGGCCGGCCACGTGCCCGGCGACACCGCCGACCACTGCGCCCTTCAGGCATCCCTTCGCCTCGGCCGGCGCGCCGGCCATGAGGGCA
This sequence comes from uncultured Methylobacterium sp., assembly GCA_963990595.1. Classification (GTDB taxonomy): domain Bacteria; phylum Pseudomonadota; class Alphaproteobacteria; order Rhizobiales; family Beijerinckiaceae; genus Methylobacterium. The sequence goes on along the minus strand of CAXDNE010000012.1, from coordinate 53,319 downwards.
CCGATGGTCAGGGCAGAGATCAGCGCGATCCGATTCGTCATTGAAGTTCCTCCTATCGTGCTTGTCGAAACGGCTCCACGGGCCGACCCGTTCCGCGGAAGGAGCGGTGGCGACCGGCTTTCGAAGGCGCGACGGGGCGGGTTGGGTTCAGCGCGCGAGGCCCGTCACCAGCCGGATCAGGTCCGACTGACGGGCCGCGCCGGTCTTGGCGAAGATGGCCTTCAGCTGCGACCGGGCGGTCGCGGCGGTGATCGCGAAACGCGATGCCGCCTCGGCCAGCGAGGCGCCGCTGGCCACCGCCTGAGCGAGGCGTGCCTCCGCGGGCGTCAGCCGGTAGGCGGCCTGGAGGATCGCCGCGGCCGGCACGGGCGCGGCTCCGGGAATGCTGCCCAGCAGAAGCGTGCATCCGCCCGCGAACAGCCCCCGGCTCGGCCCGACCAGCGGGACGACGTGGATCACGACGGGCGGTCCGTCGCGGCGCGCCACGACCACGGCGGAGAGGGGCGGCCGGCCGGACGGGCGGGCCAAGCCGTCCAGCTGCCGCGCCGCCTCGGGATCCCCGGCCGTGAGGCGTCCCCCGGTGATCGTCAGATCGCGACCGAGCAGGGCGCCGAACGCCGCGTTCCAGCACAGCGCCCGCCCGTCGGAGTCGAGGACCAGGGCCGCCCGCTCGATGACGTCGAAGGCCTGGGTCAGACCGGCCAGGCGCGCCTTCTCGACCATCGCGGTGAGCAGGCCCGCGCGCCGGAGAAGCGGTGACAGGGTCGCCAGGCGCTCCTGCTCGTGCGGCTCGTAGGGTCCCTGGGAAACGGTCCGCTGCAGCGACAGGCACCAGAGCCGGCCCTTCACCTCGAACCCGATTCCCGCGAACCAGCGCAGGCCACGGGAGGCGAGCAGATCCTGGTAGTAGGGGAGCTTCGCGATCTCATCGGGCGACGTGAAATCCTGGTCGACCGCGATGCCGCGCTGGCGGATGAGCGGCACGCCGCGCAGGCGGTGATCCTCGCGGTGCCAGCCCTCATCGAAGTAGCGGCGCGAGGCGTCCGCCAGGGACGGCGTGCAGAGCGCGTCGAGGGCTCTCTGGTCCGTGCGCAGGAGCAGCGCGCCCTCGCTGCCGGAAGCCCGCGACGTCCGCTCGATCAGATCCGGCCAGCGTGCGGCATCGATCACCGCTTCCTCGAGATCCTCCCGGAAGGCGGCTTCGAGATCATCGTGCAGGCGCCCCCACGGATCGCGGCTCGAACCGGGCATCAGGGCCGCCCCCAAAACGTCCGAGGCTGCCGACCCGCCCTGATCTGTTCAGATTTCATCCGAGCTGGCACGCGACCGATTCGGTCGAATGTAAATCAACTCGTCGGCGCGGCGCAATCTATGCGAAATTTACAACTTCGCTGCGGCCCACCGGGCCAGATGACACGGTATACAGACAATCAAATCCGATCCGGCAAAGCCGGCCCACTATCGTCAGCGCCTCAGCTCTCCAGAGCCTGATCCGGGGCAAAGACCTTCGCGCCTCCCGCGCGTGGCGCGGCCGGGACCGAGCGTCCGGCGCGTTCCGGGACGGCGCCGCACGCTTCGGACGACGCCCCCGCCCGGCCGGCCCCGCCGGAGCGCGCCGCCGGCCCGAGGGCGCGGCGGCCCTTCTTCACCCGCCGCTCACTCGGCCGCGCGCAGGCCGCCCACGAACTGGTCGGCCGGCACCTCGTCGGTGATCGGATCCTGGATCAGCGTCCAGTAGCCCAGCGCCGCCACCAGCGCGATCACTGCCCCGGTGATGAACGCCAACGAGAAATGGCCGGTGCCGCCGACGATGAATCCCGTGACGGTCGGAGCCAGCGCGCCCCCGATATAGCCGCCGAAATTCTGCATCGCGCCCAGCGACGCGGTGCAGCTGGCCGGCGCCGCCACCGAAGCCATCGCCCAGGCCGACGAGGAGCTCAGATAGACCAGGAACAGGGAGGCCGAGATGCAGGCGATGGCCATCGTGTCGCTCGGCGTCAGGGCGGCCACCACGGTGAAGGCTGCGGTCGCCACCAGGGACGCGGCCATCGGGATCTTGCGGCTGCGGATCGGGTCGACGCCGCGCCGGACCAGCACGTCGACCACCCGGCCGCCCAGGATCCCGCCCATCACCCCGAACGCGAAGGGGATGGAGCCGATGAGGCCGGTCTTCTGGAGGGTGAAGTGCCGCTCGATCTCCAGGTAGCTCGGCAGCCACGCCGTGTAGAGCCACGTCATGTAGATGCAGCCGAAATAGCCGACGATCATTCCCCAGCTGGTGCGGAAGCCGAACAGCCGCTTCCAGGCGCTCCAAGTGACGCGTCGGCTGGCATTCGGGGCGTCGCCCTCCTCCAGGAAGGCGCGCTCCGCCGGGGTCAGGTCCATCTCGCGCGGGTTGCGGAACACGAGGTAGACGATCGCGGCGAGGGCGAGCCCCGCCGCGCCCATGATGACGAACATCGCGCGCCAGCCGAAGCTCACCATCAGGAAGGTGAGCAGCGGCAGGGCCAGGAAGGTGCCCAGGGAGGAGGCGCAGTTCCAGATCCCCGTGGCGGTGCCGCGCTGGCGGATGTTGAACCAGTCACGGGAGACCCGGGCGCAGGTTGGGAAATGCGGCGCCTCGCCCACTCCGAGCACGATCCGGGCGCTCACGAACTGCCAGAACGACGTCACGGCGCCGCCGAGCATCTGGCCGAGCGACCAGCAGGTGAGGCCGAGGGTGAGCGTCAGGCGCGGGCCGAGCCGGTCGGCCAGCGCCCCGGCCGGCAGCTGCGCGAAGGCGTAAGCCCACAGGAAGGCCGAGAGCAGCAGCCCCATATCGGGGATGGAGAGGCCGAGATCCGCGCGGATCAGCGGGTTGGCCACCGCCAGGGTGGCGCGGTCGACGTAGTTGACGACGCCCGCCGTCACCAGCAGGGCGAGCGAGATCGTCTGAACGCGCCTCACGCGCGGCGTTGCGGCCAGAGCCATGGCGTTCCTCCTGGAATGACGGGCCCCTTCGGGGTCTCCTGGGCCGACCGGTCGGTTCCGACTCGTGACGGCCAGCCCGCATTCTGCATCGAATGCCACCGAGCGGAAGAGGCGGTCCGCCCCTCGCGTCCCGGGGCGCGACGTCGTAGACCGCCCTCCTCCCCCCAGATCCGAGACCGCCCGTTGCGCCTGATCCAGATCACTCACCACGACCTCGACGGTTACGGTGCCTCCACGGTCGCCGCCGCCTGCGCGACGGTGGAGCGCGTCGTCCACGTGCCGCGCTACAGCGATGTCGGCCCGGTCTTCGAGGACGAGATCAAGCGCCTCGCCCGCGCGGGCGAGAGCGAGACCCTGCTGATGACCGATCTCGGTCTGGAGGAGCAGACCATCGCGGGCCTCAAGAAGTTCGCCGCGATGAACCGGCGCCGCGAGGAGGGCCGGAAGCACCGGCTCGTCGTCCTCGACCACCACGCCTCGTCGCTCGACCAGCTCCGCCGCCTCGGGCTGGAGCCGGCCGCCGACCCGGAGCGGGCCGGCCTCAACCGGATCGACCTCGGCGATCCCGAGATCGCCGTGCTGATCGAGGCGGATATCTGCGCCACCCGGATGACCTTCGACCACCGGTCCCTGTTCGCGACCCGGGAGCCCGAGGCCGACCTGTCGAGCCTGCTGGCGGCGGTGGACGCCCTCGACCTCTGGCGCAAGGAGAGCCCCGCCTTCCCGGGGGGCCTGGCGCTCGACGAGCTGTTCTGGGACGTCGTGTCGAGCTTCATCCCCGTCAGGCATCCCTGGCACGACCGGTTCGTCTCCGCGATGCTGCTCGCCGCCGCCGCCGCCCTCCGGGACGGCGCGAGCCCGGCGGCGCTCGAGCGGGGCGCGACCGCGCTCCGCGCCGAAGTGGTCGATGCGCTGCTGCGCGAGGCCCCCGACGACGATCCGGCGCTCACCACCCGCATGCGGCTCGCCCGGGCGCTGGCCCGTTCGGACACGCTGTTCCGCCCGCTGAAGGACGGCACGCTCCTGTCCTTCGCCCTCGATTCGGGCACCTTCCAGCGGGTCTCCGACCTGATCATGGATGCGGGCCGCGCCAAGCGCGTGGTCAACGTCCAGCGGATGGGCACGCTGTCGTTCCGCTCCAACGACGGCACGGCCCTCGACGGCGCCCGCCTGTTCCGCGGGGGCGGTCACCGTGACGCGGCGGGCGGCCGGCTCCAGAGCGGCTCGGCCTTCTCGATGACCGACGCGATCGCGCAGGTCGAGCCGGTGCTGAACCCGGAGAAGCCTGCAGGCTCGGACAGCCCGTTCGCGGCGCTGAAGAACTGGAAGGGGTGAGCGGCCGTCATATCGGCAGCCGGTTTGACCGCTCCCCCCCAGTCCATGACCTCCTCCTGAGGAGGCCGCGTCAGCAGGCCTCGAAGGAGGCCTCCGGAAGGCGCGCGGTTCCCGGAAGGCTCCTTCGCGGCCCGCGCTTCGATCCGGCCCCTCGGACGCGGACGCGGTTGGGAGATCGGTCAGGCGCGCGCGCCGACCTCGGGACAGCGCTTCGACCGGCTCTCAGAGCCTGAAATCCTCGCCGAGATACAGCCGCCGCGCCTCCGGGTTCGCCACGATCTCGTCGGGCGTGCCCTCGGTGAGGATGCGGCCGGAATGGGCGATGTAGGCGCGGTCGATCAGGCCCAGCGTCTCCCGCACGTTGTGGTCGGTGATCAGCACGCCGATGCCGCGCTGCTTGAGGTGCTTCACCAGATCCTGGATGTCGCCCACCGCGATCGGATCGATGCCCGCGAAGGGCTCGTCCAGCAGCATGAAGGTCGGCGAGGAGGCGAGCGCCCGGGCGATCTCGCAGCGCCGCCGCTCGCCGCCCGAGAGGGCGATCGAGGGCGATTTGCGCAGGCGGGCGATGTCGAATTCCTCCAGCAGGGAATCGAGTTTGCGCGCCCGCTCCTTGCGGTCGGGCTCGACCACTTCCAGCACCGCGCGGATGTTGTCCTCGACGGAGAGCCCGCGGAAGATCGAGGCCTCCTGCGGCAGGTAGCCGATCCCGAGCCGCGCCCGCTGGTACATGGGCAGGTGGGTGATCGGCAGGCCGTCCAGGGTGATGTGGCCGCGATCGGCCGCCACCAGCCCGGTGATCATGTAGAAGATGGTGGTCTTGCCGGCGCCGTTCGGCCCCAGCAGCCCCACGGCCTCCCCGGTGCGCACCGTGAGCCCCGCCTCGTGCACCACGGTGCGGGCGCCGTAGCTCTTGCGCAGGCCGCGCACGCTGAGGATTCCGGGGCCGCCCTCGTCGAACGCGGACCACCCGTCCGCCTCCGCGCGCGGGCTGTCCGGCTGCCGCGCGCGGCGGCCGAACAAGCGGCCGAGCCAGCTCGCGCGGCCCGCCGGTTCCTGCGGACCAGCCTGAAACGCCACGGCGCCGCTCAATCGACCTGCGCCTTCGGCTTGGCCGGCGGCTGCGCGCAGCCCTTCGCCTTGCCGTCCTTCGCGTCTGCCTTCTCACCCGGAACGAACAGGGCCGAGACGCGGCCGCCCGCCACCGGGTCCATGTTCGCCCGGCCGCTATTCATGTCGTAGACCAGCCGCTGGCCGCGGGTGACGTTCTGGCACTGGCTCAGGACGACGTTGCCGGTGAGCACGATCCGCTTGGCGTCCTGGTCGAACACCGCGTGATCGCCGGTGGCGACCTGATCCTTCTGCACCACCGTCACCGGGCCGGCGCAATCCACCTTCTGGATCCCGTTCTCGGCGGGATTCCTGGGGGCCGGCGCGTCGGCGGCCGCATCGGCGGATCTCGCATCGCCCTTGGCGTCCTTGCCGGGCATGTCCTTTCCGCGCTTGTAATAGACCGTCATGGTGGAGCAGCGGATCGTGCTGTCGCCCTGCACGGCGACGACATTGCCGGCGAAGATCGCCTTGTTCTCCCGGTCGAACACGTCGAGCCGGTCGGCATCGATCTTGATCGGGTCCTTGCCGCTGCCGCCGATATTGCCGAAGGGCGAGTCCTTGCGCGCCGGCTTCTCGGCCAGCGCCGGGCCGGCGAGAACCAGCCCGGCCGCCAGGGCAGCGCAGAGAATGCGGGCGGCGCTCATCGGGCACCGTCCGCGGCTTCGGCATCCGAGGTCAGGATCCGGGCGGGCGGCTTCTCCGCCCGGTCCTCGTTCGCGATGACCACATGGACGTTGCCCACGAAGGAGATCCGCTTGCCGTTCTCCACCACGTCGAGGGTGTCGGCGTTCACCGTGGCCCGCGGGCTCGACACGGTGACGGGCTCCTGCGAGTTGATGGAGCCGGTCTTGAACGCCACGGCGGCCGAGCGCAGGCGCGCCTCCTCGCCCTTGTCGGTCCAGATCCGGATGTCGTCCTTGAGGTCGAGGGCCTCGCGGGCGGTGTCGAACAGGCCGGAGGCGGCCGAGAGCCGGGCGATGCCGCCCTGGTCGTCGGTGGCGATGTGGCCGCGCATCTGCTGCAGCTCGATCTGGCTCGGCTTGCGCACGTCCTGCAGAGCGGCGTCGGCCGTCACCTCGTAGCCGCGCGTGCCCTGGCGGAAGCCCGAGAGCCGCGGATTCTCCATGCGGACCTTCGAGCCCGCCAGCGTCACCGGGCCGACCGAGACACCCGGCAGAGTCGCCGCGAAGGGATTGAACAGGTAGGCGAGCAGCAGCGCCACCGCGCCGCCCGCAGCCACCGGGATCAGGCGGCGCATGGCGCGCACGCGACCGCTGTGGCGATACGCCCGGGCATGAGCCCGGGTCCGCGCCGCCGCGACCGCCTGTCCGTTGCCGGCTTCAGCCTCGACCGGGTTCATGCAGCGTCCGTGAGGCGCGCCTGACGCGCGCGAGAGGGTTCGGCTCAGACGCCTGCGGCCCCCACCGCGCCCGCGCCATCGGCCGGGCAATGCTCCCGACCGGTGGCGAAGTTATGGCTCGACCATTTCCGAATGATCAACCGAACCCACAATCGTCAGGTACGGATGTGTGTGGAGACACACGTGGCGCGCGGCATATGCGGCCGCGCGCCGCGGGTATCTCGGTACTTCTACACGCCGCGGGAAGCCGCCAGGGCCGCCGCCACCGTCCGGGCGAAGGCCGCCGGGTCACGCGGGCTGTCACCGTCCTGGATACGGGCGAGGTCGAGCAGCGTGCCGGCGGCCTGCGGCACCTCCGATTCGGGCGCCGCGGCGAGCGCGCGGATCAGCGGGTGGCGCGGGTTGATCTCCAGAACCGGCTGACCGACGCCGGCCCGGCCGGCCCGGCGCATCAGCCGCTGCATCTGCAGGTCGGGCCCGCCGGTGCCGGCCGAGAGCACCACCGCGGACTCGACCAGCCTTTCCGTGGTGCGCACGTCCGAGACCTCGGCGCCGAGCGCCGTCTTCACGGCGGCCACGAAGGCGTCGAGGCCGTCGGGGGCCTCCGGCTGCTCGCCCTCGAGGGCGAACTTCGACAGGTCGAGGCCGCCCTTGGTGATCGAGCGCAGCGGCTTCTCCTCGAAGGTGCCGAGCTGGTCGGGCCAGAAGGCGTCGACGTGATCGGAGAGGAGCAGCACCTCGAGGCCGCGGGCCTTGAAGCCCTCGAGCTGCGGCGACGATTTCAGCGCCTCCGCATCGTCGGCCACGAGGTAGTAGATCGCCTCCTGGCCGTCCTTCATCCGGGAGACGTAGTCGGGCAGCGAGGTCCAGCCCTCCACCGCCGAGGAGCGGAAGCGCAGGAGCGGCGCGATCTCGCCCCGGCGCTCGAAATCCTCGTAGATGCCCTCCTTGAGGACGGCGCCGAAATTCTCCCAGAAGGGCTGGTAGCCCTCCGCATCCTTGGCGCGGTTGGCGAGTTCGGAGACGACGCGGCCGGTGACGGCGCGGCGGATCCGGGCGAGTGCGGGCGTCGATTGCAGCATCTCGCGCGAGACGTTGAGGGGCAGGTCCTCGGTGTCGACGACACCCTGGACGAAGCGCAGCCACGGCGGCAGCAGCTCCGCCTCGTCGGTGATGAACATCCGCCGCACGTGCAGCCGGACCTTGCTCTGCCGGTCGTTGTCCAGCGCCTGGAACGGCTTCGAGCCCGGGATGAACAGCAGGGCGGAGAATTCGAGCTGCCCCTCGGCGCGCCAGTGCAGCGTCGCCCAGGGCTTGTCGAAGTTCATGCCGACGGAGCGGTAGAATTCCTCGTACTGCTCCTCGGTGACCTCGGACTTCGCCTTGCGCCAGAGCGCGGTGCCCTGGTTGGCCGACTCGTCCTTGCCGTCGCGCACGACGGCGATCGGCACGGTGATGAAGTCGGCCCATTTCCGCACGAGGTGGTCGAGGCGGTAGGGCTCGAGATACTCGTCCGCATCCTCCTTGAGGTGCAGGACGATGTCGGTGCCGGGCTCGGCCCGCGTGGCGGGCTCCAGCGTGTAGCTGCCCTGACCATCCGAGGCCCAGCTCCAGGCCTCGTCGCTGCCGGCGCGGCGCGACGTGACGGTGACCCGGTCGGCCACCATGAAGGCCGAGTAGAAGCCGACGCCGAACTGGCCGATCAGGCTCGGCCGGTCCTCGGCCTTGGCGGATTCGAGCGTCTGCGAGAAGGCCCGCGTGCCGGAGCGGGCGATGGTGCCGAGATTGGTGGCGAGGTCCTCCTTGGTCATGCCGATGCCGGCATCCGAGACCGTCAGGGTCCGCGCCTCCTTGTCGGGCGCGATGCGGACCTTGGCGTCCGGCGGCAGGGCGCTCGCCGCCGAGGTCAGGGCCTCGAACCGGCGCCGGTCCATGGCGTCGGCGGCGTTGGCGACGAGTTCGCGCAGGAAGATCTCGCGGTCGGAATAGAGCGCGTGCACGACGAGGTCGAGGAGCCGGCCCACCTCCGCCCCGAACTCGTGCCGCTCGATCGTCTCGCTCACGGGTGATGCCTCCGCTGTGGGGAAATGTGCGGGGGCGATATGCTTGCGGGCTCGGCCGTTTTCAATGCGCCGGGCGTCGGATCGGCACCGGACGGACCTGATCCGGCCGGATCAGATCTCGATCTCGGTGCCCACCTCGACGATCTGCCGGGTCGGCAGGCCGAAATGGGCGCCGGTGCGCTCGGCATTGCGCTTCATGAAGGCGAACAGACCCTCGCGCCACAGGGCCATGCCGGGCTTCGGCGAGGGGATGACCACCTCGTGTCCGACGAAATAGGTCATGTCCTCCAGGTATTCCGGCGGCAGCAGACCGCTCGCCACGGCGCATTGCAGCCCCTCGGGGATCGAAGCGGTCTGCATGAAGCCGTAGCGCAGGACCACGCGCTCCATACCGGGCGTGTGGTGCGAGATCGCCTTGCGGATGCCCTGAGCGACCAGGGTCACCTGCGCGCGCTCACTGGTGGGAATGACCGGCTCCTCCTCGTAGAGCACCGTGATCAGCAGGATGCGCTCGTGCAGGCACCGGCTGCGCTCCACCAGCCGGCCGAGGGCCATCGGGATGCCCTGGGTGGCGACGGTCAGAAAGGCCGCCGTGCCGGGCAGAGTCACCGGCGGATCCGAGGCGAGGCGGGCGAGGAACGTCGCCTCCGACTGGCGCATCGTCTCGCGCACGGATTCCATGAGACGGTTGCCCTTCATCCAGGTCAGCATCAGGAAGGCCACCGCCGCCGCGAGAATGAGCGGAAACCACCCGCCCTCCAGAAGCTTCACGCTGTTGGCCGCGAAGAACACCAGGTCGATCGCCAGGAAGAACCCGTTGACCGCGAAGACGAGCACCGGGTTGTAGCCCCAGCGCAGGGCGATCAGCGCCGCCAGGATCGTGGTGATGCCCATCAGCGCCGAGACGGCGATGCCGTAGGCGCCGGCCAGCGCGTCGGACGAGCCGAACACCAGGACGGCCGTGAGCGTGGCGATGGCGAGCAGCCAGTTCACCCCGGGCACGTAGATCTGCCCGCGCTCCTCCCGGTCGGTGTGGACGACGCGCATCGCGGGGAGGAAACCCAGCTGGATCGATTGCTGGGTCAGCGAGTAGACGCCCGAGATCACGGCCTGCGAGGCGATGACCGTCGCCATCGTGGCAAGGGCGACCAGCGGGTAATGGGCCCAGTCGGGCGCCAGCAGGTAGAACGGATTCGCGATCGCCCCGGGATCCGCGATGATCAGGGCGCCCTGACCGCAATAATGGATCAGCAGGGCAGGCAGGACGAGGCCGAACCACGCCGCCCGGATCGCCGGCGCGCCGAAATGGCCGAGATCGGCGTACATGGCCTCGCCGCCGGTCACCGCCAGGAAGGCGGCGCCCAGCATCAGGAAGCTCACGTGCCAGCCCGCGTGGATCAGGAAATCGACGGCGTGCCAGGGATTGGCCGCCGCCAGGATCTCCGGCGCCCGCAGGATGCTGGGGATCGCGAGCAGGACCAGGATCACGAACCAGGCGAGCATGACGGGTCCGAAGACCCGTCCGATGGCGGCCACGCCCTTGTGCTGGACCAGGAACAGCGCCACCAGGATGACGAGGGTGATCGGCACCACGTACGGCGCGAGCGCCGGGGCGTCGACCTTCAGGCCCTCGATGGCCGAGAGCACCGAGATCGCCGGCGTGATCGCCCCGTCGCCGTAGAGCAGGGCCGCCCCGACCAGCCCGACGACCAGCAGCAGCGCCTTCCAGCTGCCCGGCCGCGCCTGCCGGGCGCCGAGCAGCGCCAGCATGGCGACGATGCCGCCCTCGCCGCGGTTGTCGGCCCGCAGGATCAGCACGGCGTATTTGAGCGACACGATCAGGATCAGCGACCACAGGATCAGCGACACCGCCCCGGTCGCCGCCGCCGGCACCGCCGCGCCCCCCGCGGTGGCCGCCTTCACCGCCTCCTTGAACGCGTAGAGCGGGCTCGTGCCGATATCCCCGTAGACGACGCCCAGGGCGCCGAGCATCAGGGCAGGCCCGGGGCCGTGCCGCACGGCGCCGGGCTTGCGCGCGATGGGGGCGTCGGGGAGGCCGACCGCCGGGGCTGCCGTAGGACTGAGGGCTCGGCTCACGGTCGCGTCCGGTCGGTGGCGTTCCTGTTGCCCGAGACCTTAGCAACCCCCGTGCGCGGCGAAAGACTTCGGAGAGTCAACCCGCGCACGAACAGCGAAGACTTGTCATCCGAACGTGACGACACCGAAACGCCGACGGTCCGCCCGGCGGGACCTTGCCGGATCAGGCCGCGTCGAGACCGAGATCGATGATCGCCGCGGAATGGGTGATCCAGCCGCAGGAGATCAGGTCGACGCCCGAGGCGGCAACCGCCCCCACCGTCTCGCGGGTGATCCGGCCCGACGCCTCCGAGAGCGCGCGGCCGTCGATCATCGCGACGGCGCGGGCCAGCTGGTCGGGGCCCATATTGTCGAGCAGGACCGCGTCGACGCCGACCGAGAGGGCCTCGGCGAGCTGATCGAGGCTGTCGACCTCGCACTCGATCTTCACGAGGTGGCCGGCCCGGGCCCGCGCGCGCGCGATGGCCGGCACGATGCCGCCGGCCACCGCCACGTGGTTGTCCTTGATCAGCACGGCGTCGTCGAGGCCGAAGCGGTGGTTCGAGCCGCCGCCCGCCCGCACCGCGTGCTTCTCCAGGGCGCGCAGCCCCGGCGTCGTCTTGCGCGTGCACACGATGGAGGCCTTGCCGTGGGGGCGCGCCGCCGCGACGAGGCCGTGGGTCGCCGTGGCGACGCCCGACATCCGGCAGAGCAGGTTGAGGGCCACGCGCTCGGCCGTGAGGATCGCCCGGGCAGGGCCTTCGAGACGCAGCACGACGTCGCCCGGCGCCACACGGGCGCCGTCGCCGCGCTCGACCGTGACGGTCACCGCCGGGTCCACCAGCGCGAACGCGATGGCGGCGGCGTCGGTGCCGGAGATCACCCCGTCCTGGCGCGAGGCGATCACGCCCCGCATCCGCGCGCCCGGCGGGACGATCGCATCGGTGGTGATGTCGCCGGCCCGGCCGAGATCCTCGAGCAGGGCGGCCCGCACCACAGGCTCCACGAGGAGCCGCGGCAGGGGCAGGATCTCGTCCGTCAGGACCGATGGCGTCATGGCGTCAGCATCTCCTCGGCGGTCGCGCGTCCGCGCGGTGCGGCGCGCAGATCCGCGAGCGTGGTCTCGGTGTGGAGCGCGGCCGCCGTGCGCGGGAAATCGCTGCGCCAATGGGCGCCCCGGCTCTCCTGACGCTCCAGCGCCCCGCGGGCGATCATCAGGGCGACGAGGGCGGCGTCGCAGCCCTCGGCCAGCGGCGCCAGCTCGGCCACCGCGCCCGCCAGTCCCGCAGCGTCGCGCACGACGCCGACCTGCGCTTCCATCCGCGTGCGGATGGCCGACAGGTCGGTGGGCGGGCGGGCCGCCGCGGTCTCGGGGATGATCGCCCCCGGCGGCGGCGCGTCGAGCCCGTCCGCGATGAAGCCGGCATAGGCGAGGCCCTCCAGCAGGGAATTGCTGGCGAGGCGGTTCGCGCCGTGCAGGCCCGTGGAGGAGACCTCGCCGCAGGCGTAGAGGCCGGGCACCGTGGTGGCGCCGTGCGCGTCCACCTTCACGCCGCCCATGTGGTAATGCGCCGCCGGACGGACCGGGATCGGCTGCACGGCCGGGTCGATGCCGGCGGCCGCGCAGAGGCCCGCCACCGTCGGGAAGCGCTTCGGCATCGCGGCCCCGAGCGCGCCGCGGGCGTCGAGATAGACCGTGCGGCCCCGCTGCAGGGCCTGGAAGATGCCGCGGGCGACCACGTCGCGGGGGGCGAGGTCGCCGCCGCTGATCCCGGCCATGACGGCCGCGCCGGTCTCGTCGATCAGCCGGGCGCCCTCCCCGCGCAGGGCCTCGGTTGCCAGCGGCATCGGGTCGGCTCCGGCCGCGATGGCGGTCGGGTGGAACTGCACGAACTCCATGTCGCGCATCACCGCGCCGGCCCGGGCGGCGAGCGCCAGCCCGCGGCCGACGGCGCCGGGCGGATTGGTGGTCGCCGCGTAAAGGGCGCCGACGCCGCCGGTGGCCAGGACGACGGCGCGGGCCGGGATGCGGAACCGGGCGCCGTCGCGCTCGGCGACGATCCCGGCGACGGCGCCACGGGTGTCCCGCAGCAGGTCGCAGGCGCGGGCGGTGACGATCTCGACGGACGGCGCGGCGAGGACGGCCCGCACCAGACCTTCGAGGACGCGCGCCCCGGTGGCGTCGCCGCCGGCGCGGACGATGCGGCGGCGGCCATGGGCCGCCTCCAGGCCGAGGGCCAGGGCGCCGTCCTCGGCCCGGTCGAACGGGACGCCGATCCGCACCAGCCAGTCGATCAGGGCCGGCCCTTCCCGGGCGACGCGGAGCGCGACGTCGGGTTCGGTCAGCCCGGCGCCCGCAGCCTCGGTATCGGCGGCATGCAGCGCGGGGGCATCGTCGGAACCGACGGCTGCCGCGATGCCGCCCTGCGCCCAGCCGGTGGCCGTGCCGAGACCGAGGGCCGAGGCCGTGACCAGCGTCACCGGACGGGGTGCGAGCCGCAGCGCGACGCTGAGGCCCGCGACGCCGCCGCCGACCACGACGACGCGATCGGCGGTGCGGGGCGAGACGGCGTTCATCGCGTGCGCACCTGGAGCATGCGCTCCACCGCGGCGCGCGCCCGGTCGGCGAGCGCCGGATCGACCGTGACCTCGTGGGTCATCGTCTCCAGCGAGCGGCGGATGTTGCGCAGGCTCATCCGCTTCATGTGCGGGCACATGTTGCAGGGCTTGATGAACTCGATATCCGGGTTCTGCGCCGCGATGTTGTCGGCCATGGAGCACTCGGTGACCAGCACCACCTGCTTCGGCCGCTTCTCGACGACGAAGTCCATCATCATCGCGGTGGAGCCGGAGAAGTCCGATTCGGCCACCACGTCCGGCGGGCATTCCGGGTGCGCGATGACGGTCACGCCGGGATAGCTCTCGCGCACGTCGCGGATGTCGGCCGGGGTGAAGCGCTCGTGCACCTCGCAATGGCCGGCCCAGGTGAGGATCTCGATCTCGGGCAGTTCCGCCTGGACGTTCTGGGCCAGGAACTCGTCCGGGATCATCAGCACGCGGGGGGCGTTCAGCGACTTCACCACCGCGACGGCGTTGCCGGAGGTGCAGCACAGGTCGGACTCGGCCTTCACGGCCGCCGACGTGTTCACGTAGGTCACGACCGGCACGCCCGGGTACTTGGCCCGCAGGGCCCGCACGTCCGCGGCGGTGATCGAGTCGGCCAGCGAGCAGCCCGCGCCCATGTCGGGGATCAGAACCGTCTTGGCCGGATTCAGGAGCTTGGCGGTCTCGGCCATGAAGTGGACGCCCGCCAGCACGATCACGTCGGCATCGACGTTCACCGCCTCGCGGGCGAGCGCGAGGCTGTCGCCCACGATGTCCGCCACCGTGTGGAAGATCTCGGGCGCTTGGTAGTTGTGCGCGAGGATCACGGCGTTGCGCTCGCGCTTCAGCCGAAGGATCGCCTCGATGTCGGGCGCGAGCGCCGGCCATTCGATCGCGGGAACGTGCCGGCTGACACGCGCGTAGAGATCGGGCAGCGGCAGGCCCCGGATGGGCGTGCCGGAGACGGGTGACACGGTCGCCGCCATGGCGTCCTCCATTATGCTCAGTTTGAGCATTGTGCCGTCTAACTTATGGGTGCCGGACGCGCCTGTCCAGATATGCTAGCTGTGAGCATAAATCTTTTGCGGCGCGGTGTTATGCTGCGCCGCCGAAGGCCGGCCCATTCAGCAATAGGTCGCCGGGTCGGGTCCGATCCGCCCGTCGGGCCGGTCGAGGGCGGCGATCTGGGCCATCTCGTCAGCGCCAAGTTCGAAATCGAACAGCGCAATGTTCTCCAGGATGCGCTCCGGCCGGGCGGTCTTCGGGATCGCCACGCAGCCGATCTGCACCTGCCAGCGCAGCACCACCTGGGCCGGACTCTTCCCGTGCGCCTTCGCGATCGCGAGAACGGCCGGGTCGTTCAGCTCCTTGCCCTGGCCCAGCGGACTCCAGGATTCGGTCACGATACCGTGACGGGCATCGTCGACCCGGGGCGCCTTGCGCTGGAAATGGGGGTGCAGCTCGATCTGATTCACGGCGGGCGCGACGCCGGTCTCAGCCAGCAACGTGGCGATGTGCTCCGCCGTGAAGTTCGAGACACCGATCGACTTGGCGCGCCCCTCGGCGCGAAGCTCGATCAGCGCCTTCCAGGTCTCGACGAACAGCCGCCGCCGCGGGCACGGCCAGTGGATCAGGTAGAGATCGACGTAAGGTAGGTCGAGGCGGTGCAGGCTCTCGTCGAAGGCGCGCCGCGCCTCGTCGCGCCCCTGGCGGTCGTTCCAGAGCTTGGTGGTGAGGACGATCTCGTCGCGCGGGACCTTCGTGTCCCGCACGGCCCGGCCGACGCCGGCCTCGTTGCCGTAGATGGCGGCGGTGTCGATCAGGCGATAGCCCGCCTCCAGCGCCCGTCCGACGAGGTCGGGCGCCTGCTCGTCCGAGAGCTGCCAGCAGCCGTAGCCGATCTGCGGGATTCGGCGCCCGTCGTTGAGGGCGAGGGTCGGGACGGTTGCGGCCATGCGGGGAACCTCCGAGGGCGGGTCGGATCAGCGGAAGGTAAGGCGGCGCGCGGCGTTCTGAAGCACCGCCTACGTTGCGCGCGGCGCGCGGCATTCCAGCCGGCACGCCCGTCAGGCGCCGCGCAGCCGTCCGGGTCGCCGCGCCGCGCGCGACGACGGGTGGGACGCCGTCCTGGAAGGGGCGCGCCGAAACCGTGTCGCTGGATCGGCGCGCCGTTCCGGACACGGCTCAGCCGCGGTGAACGGGCGCAGTCTGGACCGGATCTAATCCGCACGACTGCACGTTGGCGCAGCGGATTCCAGGTTGCGCCGCGCTGCCGCTGCGTCGCGCACGCACGGGATGGCAGCATGACAGACGCGACTCCGAAGACGCCCTTCGCCCTGACGCGGCGCGCCGTGGTGGAGGGCTGTGCCGCGGCCGGCGCCCTCGGCGTCCTCGGCGTCCGGCCCGCACCCGCCGTCGCGGCACCGGGCGATCCCGCCCCGCAGACCCTGCCGGTGCGGCTGGCCATCAACGGACAGGCACACGATCTCGTCCTCGACACGCGCACGACGCTCCTCGATGCCCTGCGTGAGCACCTCGCGCTCACCGGCACCAAGAAGGGCTGCGATCATGGCCAGTGCGGCGCCTGCACGGTTCTCGTGGATGGCCGGCGCATCAATTCCTGCCTGACGCTGGCGGCCATGCACGAGGGCGATTCGATCACCACGATCGAGGGTCTCGCCGACGGCGACAAGCTCCACCCGATGCAGGCGGCCTTCCTGAAGCATGACGGATTCCAGTGCGGCTACTGCACCCCGGGCCAGATCTGCTCGTCGGTCGGCATGCTGAGCGAGGCCAAGGCGGGCTGGCCGAGCCACGTCACCGACGACGTCGCCTCGACCCCGACCCTCAGCGACGCAGAGATCCGCGAGCGAATGAGCGGCAACATCTGCCGCTGCAGCGCCTATCCGAACATCGTCGCGGCGATCCGCGACACCGCCGCCAGCAACCTGTGAGGGGGCGGACATGAAGGCCTTCACGTACGAGCGTCCGGCTACGGTTCAGGACGCCGCCAGGCTCGCGGCCGAGCGGCCGAACGCCAAGTTCATCGCCGGCGGCACCAATCTGCTCGACCTGATGAAGCTGCAGATCGAGACCCCGGCCACGCTGATCGACGTCAACCGGCTGCCCCTCGACACGGTCGAGGCGACGCAGGATGGCGGCCTGCGCATCGGCGCGCTCGTGCGCAACGCCGACCTCGCCGCCGACCCGCGGGTCCGGAAGGACTACGCCGTGCTGGCGAAGGCGCTGCTGGCCGGCGCCTCGGGGCAGCTGCGCAACAAGGCGACGACCGCCGGCAACCTGATGCAGCGGACGCGCTGCTACTACTTCTACGACACGGCCATGCCCTGCAATAAGCGCGAGCCCGGCTCCGGCTGCTCGGCGATCGGCGGGTTCAACCGCATCATGGCGGTGGTCGGTGCGAGCGAGGCCTGCATCGCCACCAACCCGTCCGACATGAACGTGGCCCTGCGCGCCCTCGACGCGACCGTCGAGACCGTGAACCCGAGCGGGCAGTCGCGAACGATCCCCATCGCGGACTTCCACACGCTGCCCGGCGACATGCCGCAGATCGAGAGCGACCTGCGCAAGGGCGAGATCATCACGGCGGTGACCCTGCCGAAGCCCATCGCCGGCACGCACATCTACCGGAAGGTTCGCGACCGGGCGTCCTATGCCTTCGCCACCGTCTCGGTCGCCGCCGTGATCGCCGGTGCCGAGGGCGGCAGGCCCCTGGCGGCCCGCCTCGCCTTCGGCGGCCTCGCCCACAAGCCCTGGCGGGTGGCCGAGGCCGAGACGGCGCTCGTGCAGACCGGCTCGGCGGAGGCCGCAGCCGACGCGGTGCTCAAAGGAGCCCGCGGCTACGGCAGCAACGACTTCAAGATCCCGCTGACCCGGCGGACCCTGCGCGCCGTCGTGGCGCAGGCGACCCGCGCTTAAGATCCGGCAAGGACCGTCCCCATGGAGATGAACCAGCCGATCGGCCGGACGCCCCTCGACGACCGTCCCGACGGCCTCGTCGGCAAGCCGCTGGACCGGGTCGAGGGCAAGCTCAAGGTCACCGGCCGCGCGGCCTACGCGTACGAGACCCGGGCTCTGAAGAACCCCGCCTACGGCTTCATCGTGCCGGCGGCGATCGCGGCCGGCACGATCCGGGCGATCGACGCGGAGGCCGCCCGCCGGGCGCCGGGCACGATCCTGGTCCTGACCCACGAGAACGTGCCCGAGCAGGGCGAGAAGAAGGAGCAGGTCTGGCCGCAGCTCCAGGGCCCGGAGGTCAGGTTCTACGGGCAGCCCGTCGCCTTCGTGGTGGCGGAGACCTTCGAGCAGGCCCGCGCCGCCGCGATGCTGGTGAAGGTCCGGTACGATGCGGCCAAGCCCAAGGGGCTGCTCAAGGACAATCTGGCGGCGGCCTACGAGCCGAAGGCGATCAACTCACCCCCCGATTCCAAGCTCGGCGACTTCGACGCGGCCTTCGCGGCCGCGCCGGTGAAGCTCGACGTGGAGTACGCCACGCCGAACCAGATCCACACGCAGATGGAGCCGCACGCCACGATCGCGTCCTGGGACGGTGACGGCGTGGTGCTCCACACCGCCAACCAGATGCCGAACCGGGGCCAGAAGGACCTGGGCTCGGTGCTCAGGCTGCCCCCCGAGAAGGTGCGGATCGTCAGCCCCTATGTCGGCGGCGGCTTCGGCTCGAAGCTCCAGGTCCAGCCCGAGGCGACGCTCGCCGTGCTGGCCTCGAAGCTGATCCAGCGGCCCGTGAAGGTCGCGCTGACCCGCCAGCAGGAATTCCACCTCGCGACCCACCGCACCGACACGGTTCAGCGCATCCGCCTCGGCGCCGACCCGGATGGGCGCCTCTCGGCGATCAGCCACGAATCCTGGTCCGACACGGCCGAGGGCGACGGCTTCTTCGAGACGGCCGCCAACGTCACGCGGTCGCTCTACGCGGCGCAGAACCGCGTCACGCGCCACCGGCTGGTGAACCTGAACATGCCGATCGCCTCGTCGATGCGCGCCCCCGGCGAGGCCGTGGGGCAGCTCGCCTTCGAATGCGCCATGGACGAACTCGCCGAGCAGCTGAGGATCGACCCGATCGAGCTGCGGGTGCGCAACGAGCCGGCCGAGGACCCCGAGAAGAAGGTGCCCTTCTCCACCCGCCAGCTGGTTCCCTGCATGCGCGAGGGCGCGCGCCTGTTCGGCTGGGACAAGCGGCAGGCGCCGGGCAGCCGGCGCGAGGGCAACTGGCTCGTCGGCATGGGCATGTCGGCGGCCGCCCGGCTCAACCCGCTGATGCCGTCCGCCGCCAAGGTGCAGCTCGGGCCGGACGGCGTCTTGGTGGTCCGGATGGCGATGACCGATCCCGGCACCGGCACCTACACGATCCTCACCCAGATCGCCGGCGAGATGCTGGGGCTGCCGCCCGAGCGGGTGCGGGTCGAGATGGGCGACACCGACTTCCCCTACGCGGCGGGTTCGGGCGGCTCGTTCGGCGCCGCCTCGGCGGGCTCGGCCCTGTACGTGGCCTGCGACAACCTCCGGCAGGCCCTGCTCAAGGCCGGCGACCTCAGCCCGGACGGCGCCACGTTCCGCGACGGCGCCGTCACCGCGGGCAACCGCACCGAGGCGCTCACCGACCTCGCCGGCGCGGGGCTGGAGGCGGCGGGCGAGATCAAGCCCGGCGAGATGAAGCAGAAATTCTCGCAATACTCTTACGGCGCGCACTTCGCCGAGGTCGGCGTTGACGTCGACACCGGCGAGATCCGGCTGCGGCGGATGCTCGGCGTCTTCACCGGCGGGCGCATCCTCAACGCCAAGACGGCCCGCAGCCAGGCGATCGGCGGCATGACCTTCGGGGTCGGCGCGGCGCTGATGGAGGATGCGGTGGTCGATCCGCGCTACAGCTACTTCGTCAACCACGACATGGCCGAGTACCACGTGCCCGTGCACGCCGACATCCCGGTCATCGACGCGGTGTTTCTGCCCGAGCTCGACGACAAGGCGAACCCGCTGAAGAGCAAGGGGCTCGGCGAGCTCGGCATCTGCGGTGCGGGCGCGTCTCTGGCCAACGCCATCTACAACGCGACGGGGCTCCGCGTGCGCGAGTACCCCCTGACGCTCGACAAGATGCTCAAGGGCTTCGAGGAGCAGGAAGGGCAGGCGCAGCGGCGGACCTGATCCGGCGGAGCGGGGCCGGCACCCCTGCGGTTGACGGCCGGCCGCGCAGGCAGGACACCCGGCCAAAAGCCCGAATGCGGGGGAGCGCCCGGTGCCCGACAGCCTCGTCAACGATCGTCATCCGCCCGCGCGGTTCAACGCCGCGCGGTACGGCCTCGCCGAGAATGCCCGCCTGCGCCCCGACAAGACCGCCCTGATCATGGTGGGCGATGGCAGCGCCGCGCGCCTCACCTTCGGCGACGTCGAGCGGGCAGTGCGCGGTATCGCGGCGGGCCTGCTGGAGCTCGGGCTCGAACCCGGCGACCGGGTGATGATCCGCATGGGCAACGAGGCCGATTACGTCCTCGTCTATTTCGGGGCCCTGGCGGCCGGCCTCGTGGCACTCCCCTCCTCGCCGCAGCTCACCGAGGGCGAGGCGGCCTTCCTGATGGAGAATTCGGGGGCCGCCGCGGTGGTCATCGGGAGCGGCTGCACGGTCTCACCGGAGGCGCTCGGCGGCCGTCTCCTGCTCGACGCGGCCGCCGTCGCGCGGATGAAGGCCGGGCCGCCCCTGCCCGACTATGCCGACACCGCCGCCGACGACCCGGCGATGCTGATCTACACCTCCGGCACGACCAGCCGGCCGAAGGGCGTTCTGCACGCCCACCGCGCCGCCTACGGCCGCCGGCCGATGCTCGACCATTGGCTCGGGCTCACCGAATCCGACGTGATGCTCCACGCCGGCACCATGAACTGGACCTACACGCTGGGCGTCGGCCTGAGCGATCCGTGGTCGGTGGGTGCCACCGCGGTGCTCTATAACGGCCCGCGCGACCCCACCGTCTGGCCGCGGCTGATCGCGCAGTACCGCGCCACGCTGTTCGCCGCCGTCCCGACCCTCTATCGCCAGATCCTGAAATACGGCGCTCTCGGCACCCACGATCTGTCGAGCCTGCGCCACGGCTGCACGGCGGGCGAGCCACTCCCGGTGGAGTTGCTCGACGCCTGGATTCAGGCCACCGGCAAGCCCCTCTACGAGGCGCTCGGGATGAGCGAGATCTCGACCTACATCTCCAGCGGCCCGACGATCCCCGTCCGCCCCGGCTCGCCCGGCAAGCCGCAGCCCGGGCGACGGGTGGCGATCCTGCCGGTCGACGGCGAACCGGTTCCGCTGCCGGCGGGGGAGAGCGGGCTGCTCGCCGTCCACCGCTCCGAGCCGGCCCTGATGCTCGGCTACTGGAACCGTCCCGAGGAAGAGGCCGAGGTGATGCGCGGCGACTGGTTCGTCGGCGGCGACCTCGCCCGGCTCGATGCCGACGGCTACCTCTGGTTCGAGGGCCGCAACAACGACCTGATGAAGGCGATGGGCTACCGCGTGTCGCCCAACGAGGTGGAGGTGGTGCTGTCCGCCCACCCGTCCGTCGCCGAGGTCGGCGTGGCCGAACTGCCGGTGCGCGCGGACGTCTCGGTGATCTGCGGCTTCGTGGTACTCCAGCCCGGTGCCGAGCCCGACGCCGAGGCGCTGCTCGCGTGGTGCGCCGAGCGGCTCGCGGCCTACAAGCGCCCGCGCGAGATCCGCTTCCTCGACACCCTGCCGCGCACCCCCAACGGCAAGGTGCAGCGCAAGCGGCTCGCCGAGGCGGTCACGGGGTGACGCATCACTCCTGCCCCCTCCCCCCGATGGGGAGAGCGCGCGCCTGCGCGGGAGGAAGCGCCCTACAGCAGCGTCCCGCGCAGGATCAGCAGCGCCACCGAGAAGTAGATGACGAGCCCCGTCACATCGACCAGCGTCGCCACGAACGGCGCCGAGGCGGTGGCCGGGTCGAAGCCCACACGCTGCAGGACGAACGGCAGCATCGAGCCCGCCAGGGAGCCGAAGGTCACGATCCCCACCAGCGCCGCGCCGACCGTGACGGCGACGAGCGGCCAGTGCGCGCCGTAATCGTAGAGGCCGAGCTTCTGCCAGGCGACGATGCGGATGATCGCGATCACACCGAGGATGCCGCCGAGGACGATGCCGGTGGGCAGTTCCCGCAGGGCCACCCGCCACCAGTCCCGCAGGCGGATCTGGTGCAGGGCGAGCGCCCGGATCAGCAGCGAGGTCGCCTGCGAGCCGGAATTGCCCCCCGAACTCATGATCAGCGGGATGAACAGCGTCAGGACGATGGCCTTCTCCAGCTCGCCCTCGAACCCCTGCATGGCCGAGGCGGTGAGCATCTCCGAGAGGAACAGCGCGCAGAGCCAGCCGGCGCGTTTCCGGATCATCGTGAAGAAGCCGATATCCATGTAGGGCTCGGGCAGCGCCTCCATGCCGCCGAAGCGCTGCACGTCCTGCGTCTGCTTCTCGATCATTGCGTCGATCATGTCGTCGACCGTGACGATGCCGATGACGTGACCGACCGCGTCGACCACCGGAAGCGCCAGGAGATCGTATTTGGAGATCAGCCGGGCCGCCTCCTCGCGGCTCGCCGTCGGCGATACGGCGAGCGGCCGTCGTCCCGGGGCGACGGTCAGAACATTGTCGGTGGGATTTCCCGAGATCAGTCGGCGCAGGGGCACCGCCTTGGTGAGCGCCCGGGTGCGCGGATCGAGCACGAAGATCGCGTAGATCGTCTCGCGGGTCTTCTCGACGTGGCGGATGTGCTCGAGGGTCTGGCCCACCGTCCAGGTGCCCGGCACGGTGACGAACTCGGTGGTCATCAGCGAGCCGACCGTCTCCTCGCCGTAGGCCGAGAGCCGGTCCACGGCGCCGCGGGTCTCGGCGTCGAGGCGGGCGCGCAGGTCGGAGCGGCCGGGCTCCTCGATCTCGCGGAACACGTCCGTGACCCGGTCGGCCGACATGCCCGACAGGTAGCCGGCGACCCGGTCGCGGGGCAGCATCTCGATGATGTCGGCGGCGCAGTCGAGTTCGGGCTGGTCGAGCACCTCGATCGCCCGCTCCATCGGCAGGCCCAGCAGGATGGCGGCGGCGACCTCGGGGGCCTCGTCGTTGAGCTTCTCGACGATGTCGGGGGCGCGTTCGTCCGAGAGGCGCGCGGCCAGCACGGAAGGATCGATTCGCGTATCGAAGGGCGCGATCTCGTTCATGGCCTCGCCTCGTGGGTTACGAGGCGACGCGTCGCCGGTCATCCTGGGTCAGGGCCGTGGCCGGCTGTCGCGCCGGTCGCCCCGCAGCCAGGCCTCTCAGCGGCTCAGGCAGGTCGACGGCACGGGGCCGGGCACGGCAGGCACGATCGGTCGGGCACGTCGCTTCGCGGGTCGCTGCTGAATGGGAGCGCGGCACCGCCGAGGACGATCCCGCGCGGCAGCGTCGTGCGCCCGCGCGAAAATTCCGTCAAGCCGAAACCGTGCCCGATGCTGAGGCCACGCGCCGCCGTGACCTGTCTGCATCCAGCCGGGCCCCTGCCGCGGCCAGCGGGACCCTATGAGAAATATAAGTGTTGTGCTCGCTTGTATTGCGTCCAAGATATTGCCTATATGCATCTCACCAACAGCGAGGAGAAACGCCATGGCCTGGTCTGCCCCGATCGTGTCCGAGATCTGCGTCGGCATGGAAGTCACCAGCTACGAGTCGGCTGAGATCGACACCTTCAACTAAGTCTTCGCGAACCGCGGCGGCGAACGCCCCGGTTCTCACGATCTTCGATCGAAACATCCGAAGCTCAATAGGAGGAAAGTATGGCCTGGTCTGCCCCGATCGTGTCCGAGATCTGCGTCGGCATGGAAGTCACCAGCTACGAGTCGGCTGAGATCGACACCTTCAACTAAGCTGTCGACAGCACGGTTTGGGCGCCGCTTCATCCGAAGCGGCGCTTTTCTTTTGCGCGCCGTCCAGATCGGCGCTTCCAGCACCGCCGGTCTCCCGAATTCTGTCCCGGCGGATGGGCAACCGGCGCTGGTCGCGCGCGATCCGGGCGAAGCGCAGCGCTCACCCGTCCGGCAGAGACGCCTTGGAGCCGAACGCGAGGCTTGCGCTTTCCGGTCGATCGGCTCGGTGACGGCCGCTCACCCCACGAACAGCCCCGCGATGGCGGCGCTCGTGAGATTCGAGAGCGTTCCGGCCAGGATCGCCCGGAATCCGTAGCGCGCCACTTCGGAGCGGCGCTCGGGCACGAGGCTCGCGAAGCTCGCGAGCTGGATCGCGATCGAGGCGAAATTCGCGAAGCCGCACAGAGCGAAGCACACGATGGCCTGCGACCGCGGATCGAGCGTGCCGGCCTTCAAGGTCGGCGACAGGTTCGCGTAGGCGAGGAATTCGTTGAAGGCGATCTTCTGGCCGATCGCGCCGCCGACCAGGGTCGCATGCTCCCAGGGAGCGCCGAGCAGCCAGGCCAGCGGGCTGAGCGCACGGCCGAGCACCCCCTCGAACGAGGCGCCGGGATAGCCGAGCCAGCCTCCCACGATGCCGAACAGCCCGTCGGCCAGCGCGATCAGCCCGACGAAGGCGATCAGCATCGCGCCCACGGAGACGGCCACCGCCAGACCCTTCTGCGTGCCCTCGGCCGCGGCCTCGATGATGTTGGCCGCTCGCGTCTCACCGAACTCGACCCGGGTGGACCGGATGCGGGTCGCCTCGGTGGAGGGCACGAGGATCTTGGCGTAGAGCAGGCCGCCAGGGATCGCCATCACCGACGCGGCCAGTAGGTAGGTCATCGGCACGCCCAGCGCCGCGTAGCCGGCCAGGATCGAACCCGCCGTGGACGAGGCGCCGCTCGACATCACGGCGAACAGTTCGGCTCCGGTCAGGAGCGCGAGGAACGGGCGCAGCGCCACCGCGATCTCGCTCTGGCCGATCGCGATGGTGATGACCGCGGCGAACGATTCGATCGGTGCCGTGCCGAGGATCCGCCGGAGCACGGCACCGAGAATGCGGGCGAGCACCTGCATCACGCCGAGATGGTACAGCACCGCGATCAGGGCCGAGACGTAGAGGATCTGCGGCAGCACCCGCAGCGCCAGGATGAAGCCCGAGCCGCCGAAGAGCTCGAACATCCTGGGCTCGACGAGGCCGCCGAACAGGAAGGCCGTGCCGCGATCGCCGTAGGACAGCACCGTGACCACGATGTCGGCGGCGGCCGCCAGGGCGGCCTGTCCGGCGGGCAGGAACAGGACCAGCGCCCCGAGGCCGATCTGCAGGGCGAGCCCGGTCAGCACGACCCGAGGACGGATCGCCCGCCGATCGGTGGAGAACAGGACCGCGACGGCGAGCAGCAGGAGGAGACTGAGGCCGGCATGGATGAGGCGGTCGGGCATCGCGTCCTTCGGCTATGAGCGCGGCCGCGGCCCATGGAAGGTTCGGGCCAGACCGCATCACTCCGGGCCCATAGCGACGAGATACGGGGTGAATAAATCGCGAACCTGCGCGAAACCCCAGTCGACATCGGCTTCCGTCAGGTCGGTCCCGCCCTGGAGCCGGTGGCTCATCCAGTGGCTGGAGACGATCCAGGCATTGTCGATGAGCCGCCCGAGAGCGTCCGGGCCGATCCGGAGGCGGCCCGCGCGAACGGCCGCCTCGAAGACGCCGCGCGCGAGCGCCTGCGTCCGGGCCCGGAGGGCGCGGATTCGCGGCCGCAGGGCCGGCGCGATCTCCACCATGGCGATGCCGTCCCGGTAGACGCAGCGGTAGCGCCAGATCAGGTCGAACCACGCCCGCTGGTAGGAGAGCAGCGCCTCCGGCGCGGCGGGATCCGTCGGGAGCCGCCCCGCCACCGCCACGGCCTCCGTCTCGAACGCCGCGAACATCGCCTCCACCAGGCCGCTCTTGCGCGGGAAGTGGTACTGTAGGTTCCCTTCCCGGATCCCCGCCGCGGCGGCGATCTCCGCCGTGGTGACCCGTCCGAGGCCGCGGGCGTTGAACAGCGCCAAGCTCACCGCGAGGATCCGGTCGCGCGTGCTGGGCGCGTCCAGCGCGGGAGCGCACCCGTCGTCCGGTGATCCGTGGCTTCGGCGTCGCGCCATCGTCCTACACCCCGTCTAGGGTGTTCACCCTAGACAATCTCCGGGGCCGGGGCTATCCCGCGATGAAGGCCCGGACCAACCGGCGAGACGGGAGGCGCAGCTTGGCTCAGAGGTTTCAGCTCGCAGGCGCGGTCGCGCTGATCACCGGCGCAGCGAGCGGCATCGGAGCGGCTCTGGCGGCGGGGCTCGCCGCCAGGGGATGCAGCCTCCTGCTGGTGGACCGGGACCTGGTCGGGCTCGCGGATGTCGCCCGGCCGATCCGCGGGCGCGGCGGCGCCGTCGAGACCCGGGTCGTCGATCTCGTGGATGCGGAGGCGATCCGCGCGCTCCCGGACTGGGTTCAGGAGCGGTTCGGACGCCTCGACATCCTGATCAACAACGCGGGCGTCGCGCTCGGCGGCCGGTTCGACGAGACGCATCTCGAAGATTTCGAGTGGCTGATGGACATCAACCTGCGCGCGGTCGTACGGATGTGCCACGCCTTCCTGCCGATGCTGCGCGCCCGTCCGGCGGCCCAGATCGTCAACCTGTCGAGCCTGTTCGGGCTGATCGCGCCCCCCGGCCAAGTGGCCTACTGCACCAGCAAGTTCGGGGTGCGGGGCTTCTCCGAGGCCCTGCGGCACGAATATGCCGGCAGCGGGCTCGGGGTCACCGTCGTCCATCCGGGCGGCGTCGCCACCGCCATCTCCCGCAACGCCCGCGGCCGACGGCCGCCCAGCGACCCGGAGGCGGCCAAGCGCGCAGCGGTGGAGGACGCGGCGGCGCGCGAGGCGTTCGGCAAGCTCCTGACACTGCCGCCGGCGGATGCGGCCGCCGCGATCATCCGCGGCATCGAGGCCCGGGCGCCGCGCATCGTCATCGGCAAGGATGCCCGGAACGCGGCCTTGATCCAGCGGCTCATGCCGGTGGGATACTGGAACACGATCGTGCGGCTGTCCGGCGGGAAGCTCTGACATGGCGAGCCTGCGCGCATATTTCGGCGCCTACATGGTCCGCAACCGGGTCCGCGGCCCCCTCGCCCGCGCCCGGGATGCGGCGGCCTTCCGGCGCATCTTCGAGGCGCCCACCTTCCCGGATCCCAAGGGCGTGACCTACGAGCCGGGCCTCGTCGGCGGCGTGCGGGGCGAGTGGATCCGGCCGAAGACCGGCCCGGCGCGGCGGATGCTGTACATCCACGGCGGCGGCTTCATCGCCTGCTCGCCGCGGACCCACCGTCCCGTGACGGGCGCGCTGGCGAGCCGCGGCTTCACGATCTTCGCGCCGGACTACCGCCTGGCCCCCGAGCATCCGTTTCCCGCCGCGGTCGACGACATCGCGGCCGTCTGGACGGCGTTCAGCGCCGAGGGTGCGGCCTGTGTGGCGGGCGAGTCCGCGGGCGGCAATCTCGCCCTGGTGCTGATGGGCGAAGCCCGCGCCCGCGGCCTGCCGATGCCGTGGGCCGCCGCCCTGTTCTCCCCCGCCACCGACTTCGTCTCCGAGGATGGCTCGCGGGTCACGAATGCCTGGCGCGACGCGATGTTCGACCCGCAGGCGCTCGCGGCGATCCGGCCGATGTATCTCGGCCGCGCCGACCCGGCCGACCCGCGGATCTCACCCATCTACGGCGACCCGGCCGGCTTCCCGCCGCTGCTGTTCCACGTCGGCGACCGCGAGGTCCTGCGCGACGATTCGGTCCGCATGGCCGAGCGCGCCCGCGCGGCCGGTGTCGTGACCGAGTTGAAGGTCTTTCCGGTCGTGTCGCATGCTTGGCAGTTCGCCGCCGGCGTGCTGCCGGAGGCGCGGACGTCCCTCGACGAGGCCGCCGCCTTCCTGAAGGCGCATGCGCCGGAATCCCCCGCCCCGCCCGGGAGCCCCGCACGATGACCGAGACTGCGCCCGAAGGCACCGCCGCGCCGAACCCCACGTCGGAGACGCTGGCGGTCCTCATCGTCGGCGCCGGCTTCTCCGGGCTCGCGATGGCGATCCGCTGCCGGCAGGCCGGGATCGGGCCGCTCCGCGTGATCGAGAAGGGCGACGGCATCGGCGGCACGTGGCACGACAACACCTATCCGGGCGCGGCCTGCGACGTGCCCTCGCACCTCTACTCCCTGTCCTTCGCCCCGAAGGCGGACTGGACCCGGATGTACGCCCCGCAGCCGGAGATCCTGGCCTATCTGCGGGAGACCGCCGAGCGCCACGGGCTGATGCCGCTGATCCAACTCGGGACGACCTTCCGGGGCGCGACCTGGGACGAGGCGCGCGCCCTCTGGCACGTGGAGACCGACCGCGGGCCGATCGCGGCGCGGGCGATCGTCTCCGGCATGGGCGGCCTGCACCATCCGGCCTATCCCGACATTCCGGGCCGCGACGCCTTCGCCGGGCCGGCCTTCCACACGGCAGCCTGGGACCATTCCGTCGACCTCGCCGGCAAGCGCGTCGGCGTGATCGGCACCGGGGCGAGCGCGATCCAGGTCGTTCCCGAGATCGCCGAGACCGCCGCCCATCTCACCCTGTTCCAGCGCACCCCGCCCTGGATCATGCCCAAGAACGACCGCGCCATCCCGGAACGCGCCAAGGCCCGCTACCAGACGCTGCCCTTCGCCCGGCGGCTCGAACGGGCCCGGCTGTTCTGGCTCCACGAGGTGCGGGCGCTCCTGGGCTTCACCAAGGTCTCGAAGCTCACCGGCCAGGCCGAGGCGCTCGCCCGCCGGCACCTCGCCAAGGCCGTGCGCGACAAGGACCTGCGGGCCAAGCTCACGCCAAACTACCGGCTCGGCTGCAAGCGCGTGCTCATCTCGGACGAGTACTATCCCGCGCTCCAGCGGGCGAACGTCAGCCTGGAGACGGATGCGATCGCGCGCATCACCGGGAGCGGGGTGACCACCGAAGACGGCCGCAGCCACGCTCTCGACGTCATCGTCTACGCCACCGGCTTCGACGTCACCGCGACCTTCGCGCGGATGAACCTCGTCGGTCGCGACGGCCTGCGGCTGACGGAGGCCTGGGCCGGCGGCATGGGCGCCTATCAGGGCATCACGGTCGCGGGCTTCCCCAACTACTTCATGCTGCTCGGGCCCAATACCGGGCTCGGGCACAACTCGGTCGTGTCGATGATCGAGGTTCAGGTGCAGCACGTGCTCGACTGCCTGAAGACCCTGCGCCGAGGCGCCCGGGCCATCGAAGTCCGCCCGGAGGCGCAGGCGCGGTTCCTGGACCGGATCCGCACCCGGATGGCAGACAGCATCTGGCAGGCCGGCGGCTGCCGAAGCTGGTACCTCGACGCCAGCGGCCGCAACACGACGCTCTGGCCGGATTCGGTGATGGCCTATCGCCGGAGCGCCCGCCGCGCCCGGCTGACGGATTACCGGCTGGGCTGAGGCCGGGTCACGCGCTCAGAACGCGAAGCCGGCTTCTTCCGCGAAGGCGTCGAGGCCGGGCAGCGAGGCGTCGAACAGCGGCCGGGCCCCGAAGGCATCGCCGGCGCGGACGAACAGCGTCACCTTGGCGTTCCGATGCGGGCCCATCACGCAGACGAGGCGGCCATCGTCCTTCAACTGGTCCAGCAGCGCCTGCGGCCGGACCTCGACGCGCCCGTTGATCAGGATCACGTCGAAGGGGGCCTGCTTGGGCGCACCGGCGGCGATCGGGCCCTCCACCACCTGGGCGGCGGTGCCGAGCCGGGCGCGGGCCTCGGCGGCGAGATCCGGAGCCGATTCGAGCGCCGTCACCTGCGCGCCGAGATGCGCCATGATCGCCGCCGCGTAGCCGTAGCCGCTGGCGACGTCGAGGGCGGCGACGCCCGGCCGGACCCGCAGGGCCTGGATCATCCGGGCCACCACCATCGGGGCCGGCATGCAGCGGGTCTCCCCGCCGGCCCCGCTGATGTGCAGGGTCTGGTCGATATACGCGAAGGGCTCGCGCCCCTTGGGCACGAAGGTCTCGCGTGCCACGGTGTCGAACGCGTCGAGCACCGTGTTGTCGTTCACGTCGAAGGTCCGCAACTGGCAGTCGACCATCATCCGCCGCGCCTGCGCGTAATCGATCATCGATACGTGTCCTCGAACCGGATCGGAACGCCGCATCGGCCGGGCTCCGGCGCGCGGCCGGCCGCCCCGGCCAAGCCTAAGCTTCCCGGACGGGGGGCGTTTTCGGAGATCATCGGCCAAAACGCAAGGTGAGCGCGCCCCGCCGATGCTCGCGGGGCCGGGCTCCCCTGTCCGTTCGCTGACGCAGACGTGAAATACCGGTCGCCAGAATGCTGTCGACAGGCAGCAGCCGGACCCGTCTAAATCGCCCGCCGGGCCGCGTCCGCCCGCCACGACAAAAATCCGGGGGGATCAAGGAATGTTCGTCCGCGCCGCGCGCTCGCGTTCCTGCCTGGCCGCGCTCTGTCTGGCGCTGCCGGCCGCGACGCCGGCTTCGGCCCGGATCGTGGGGATCGACGTCACCGCCGTCGAGCCGTTCGCGGGCGGGGCGAGCTTCGGACAGGCCGGCGCCTATGAGCGGGTCATCGGGTCTGCCCGCGGCGAGATCGACCCGGCCGATCCGGCCAATGCCGGCATCGCCGACATCGCGCTGGCGCCGCGCAACGCCCGCGGCCTCGTCGAGTACCGCACCGATCTGTTCATCCTGCGCCCCAAGGATCCGGCGCGCGGCAGCGGCACCCTGCTCTACGAGGTGCTCAACCGGGGCCGGAAGTTCCTGTTCAACTGGGTGCTCGACGCGCCCGCCCAGGCCGGTCAGGCGGTCAACGACCCGCGCGATGTCCGGGACGCGGGGACGGCCCTGGTTCTGAACCGCGGCTACACGATCGTGTGGTCCGGCTGGGAGGCGGACGCCCTGCGCCAGAATGGCGGCATGGCGGTCGACGTGCCGGTGGCCGCCCGGGACGGCAAGCCGATCACCGGGACGGTGCGGGACGAGCTGGTCAGCGGGACGCGCGGCCCCACCGAGGCGCCGTTCTACCTGACCTTCGCGGCCGCGGGGACGGACGGGAGCGGCGCGTCCCTGACGGTCCGCCGGCGGGAATCCGACCCGCCCCTCGCAGTGCCGCGCGAAGCCTGGGCCTTCGCGGGCCCGCGCCAACTGACGCTGCTGCCCGCCGGCACGAAGCCCCAGCCCGGCTCGCTCTACGAGTTCACCTACGAGGCCCTCGGTCCCAAGGTGCTGGGCCTCGGCTTCGCGGCGACCCGGGATGTGGTCGCCTATCTCCGCGGAAATTCGGCGGACAATCCGGCGGGTGGGAACGTGCGCCGAACCCTGGCCCTCGGCATCTCACAGAGCGGCCGCTTCCTGCGGGATTTCATCCATCTCGGCTTCAACCGGGACGAGGCCGGCGCCCGCGTGTTCGACGGGATGCTGGCGCATATTTCCGGGATCGGCGGCGTCTTCCTCAACGGGCGCTTCGCCCAGCCCTCCCGCACCAACACCCAGCACGAGGATCACCTCTACCCGGAGAACGCCTTCCCGTTCTCGGCGGCCTTTCAGCACGACCCGGTGACCGGGCAGAGCGGCGCCCTCCTGCGCGGCGACGGCTTCGATCCGCTCTGGATGGAGGTGAACACCGAGACCGAGTACTGGCAGAAGGGGGCCTCGCTGCTGACCACGGATCCGCTCGGGCGGCGCGACCTCGACCTGCCGGAGACCGCGCGGGCCTACCTGGTGGCGGGCGGCTTCCATTACGGGCGCTCCGGCCTCGTCTCCGACAAGGGACCCTGCGCCAACCCGCGCAACACGCTCAATCCCGGGCCGGCCCTGCGCGCGCTCCTGGTCGATCTGGAGGAATGGGTGCGCGACGGACGGGCGCCGCCGGCGAGCCGGGTGCCGCGCCTGTCGGACGGAACCCTGGTCGAGCCCACTGCCACGGGCTTTCCGTACAGCCCGGGCCTCGCGGTCGCGACGGCGGGCAACGCCATCGTCCGGTTCCCGACCTACGTCGATCCGCATCCCGAGACCGGGCCGCAATACAGGCCGCTGGTGCCGCGGGTGGATGCCGACGGGCAGGACGTCGCCGGCATCCGCCTGCCCGATGTGGCCGTGCCGCGCGGCACCCATACCGGCTGGAACCTTTATGCGGAGCCGTTCCCGGCGGGTGAATTGTGCGACCGCGAAGGCAGCCTGCTGCCCTTCGCGGCGACGAAGGCCGAGCGTGATGCCCGGGGCGACCCGCGGCCCTCGCTGGCGGAACGCTATCCGGACCGCGCCGCTTACGCGGAGGCCGTCGCCCGCGCCGTCGACGGCTTGGTGGCCGACCGGCTGCTCCTGCGGGAGGACGGCGACCGGTTCGTGGAGCGCGCCCGCACCGACGCGCCGCAGCCGTGATCGGCGTTCGGGTTACGTCGGCATCGCGCTGTCGCATCCGGGCCGCTCGCGTGGGTCGCGCGGCGGACGCGATCCGTGAATAAAGAGTGCATAATAAGAGGCCGGTCGAGAGGCCGGCCGTATCGGGAGATCCCATGACGTCGACCTGCACGCCGATCCTGACCCGCTCTCTGGCCGCCGCGCTCACCTGCCTGGGGCTGGGTGCCATGGCCACCCCGGCCGCCCACGCGCAGGAGACGCCCGCTTCGGCGGCGCCGCCCGCGGCCGTGAAGGTCGAACGGGGCGACGCCCTCTACGGTCGCCCGGAGGGCGGTGCGGCGGCGAAGCTTGCGCCCGTCGCGGGACCGCCGCTCGCGACCGCGGCCGCCAAGCTGCCGCTGGACAAGCTGAAGGTGCCGGACGGCTTCAAGATCGAGGTCTATGCGAGCGGCCTCGCCAATGCCCGCGAGATGACGCAGGCGCCGGACGGAACGCTGTATGTCGGCACCCGCACGGTCGGCAAGGTTTACGCGGTACTGCCGCAGGCCGGTCAGGACGGGAAACGCGAGGTCAAGACCATCGCGTCGGGCCTGCACCGGCCGAACGGCGTCGCGTTCCACGACGGGGCGCTCTACGTCGCGGAACTCTCGAAGATCTGGCGCTACGACGATATCGCGAACCATCTCGACGGCTCGGCGAAGCCGGCCCTCGTCTACGACGACCTGCCCAAGGACGAGGCCCACGGCTGGAAGTTCATCGCCATCGGCCCGGACAACAAGCTCTACGTGCCGATCGGTTCGCCGGGCAACATCCTGATGCCCCCGGACACGCACGCGCAGATCCGCCGGATCGACCTCGATGGCAAGAATGCCGAGGTCATCGCCCGGGGCGTCCGCAACACCGTCGGCTTCGACTGGAACCCCAAGACCAAGCAGCTCTGGTTCACCGATAACGGCCGCGACTGGGTCTCGGAGGACATCCCGAACGACGAACTGAACGTGATCACCGACCCGGGCAAGCAGCATTTCGGCTACCCGTTCTGCCACCAGGGCACGTTCACGGATCCGGAATATGGCTGGGGCCATACCTGCTCGGAATTCACCGCACCGGCGGCGCTCCTCGGACCGCACACGGCCTCGCTGGGCATGCGCTTCTACACCGGCACGCAGTTCCCGGAGGCCTACCGCGACGCGATCTTCATCGCCCAGCACGGGTCCTGGAACCGCACCAACAAGCTCGGCGGTGACGTGGCGGTGGCCAAGCCCGGACCGGACGGCAAGATCACCGCGGTGGAGCCGTTCCTGACCGGCTTCCTCCAGGACAACAAGTATGTCGGGCGCCCCGTCGATGTCCTGGTCGCGAAGGATGGATCGCTCCTCGTCTCTGACGATTATAACGGCGCTATCTACCGGGTCAGCTACGGGAAGTGATGCACCGTCTGTCGAGGATACACGCGACCCGGCTTCTGGCACCGGCCCTCGGCGTGCTCGTGGCGGGTGCGGCTCTGGCCGCCCCCGACGCGGCGGTGCAGGAGCGCCTTGAGCCCTGCATCGGCTGTCACGGGGCGGGCACGTCCCAGACCGAGGGGGTGCCCTCCCTCGGCGGCCAGCTCCCGGATTACGTGGTCACGCAGCTCTTCCAGTTCCGGGAGAAGCAGCGCCAGGCACCGCCCATGAACGACGTCGCCGCCGGGTTCTCCGACGACGACCTGCGCACCTATGCGGATGCGGTGGCGACTCTGCCGCCACCCGCCTGGCCCGGACCGCCCGCCGACCCGGCTCTCGTGTCGCGGGCGCAGGCGCTCGTCGCCAAGCACCAGTGCACCTCCTGCCACGGCCCCGACCTCGCCGGCCGGGACGCGATCCCGCGGATCCGGGCCCAGCGGGAGGACTACCTCGCCAAGGCGCTGACCGGCTACAAATCGAATACCCGGCCCGGCTACGATCCCGCCATGAACGAGGTCGCGCAGGAGCTGAGCGAGGCCGACATCAAGGACTTGGCGGCCTACGTGTCGCGGCTGTGAGGACGGTCTCGGACGCTGCCCCGATCCATCTCCTCATCCTGAGGGGCCCGCGTCAGCGGGCCTCGAAGGAGGGGTCCAGGGATCGCGGCGCCGTCTGAAGCGCTCCTTCGAGGTCTCCGCTGCGCTCCGGCACCTCAGGGGGCGGGAGCGAATGGAACCGCTCTCCCGGTCCCCTCACCCCACAACCCGAAGACCGTCGCCCTTCGCCAGCGCCCCGCCGGCGATCACCTCGGCGTAGACGCCGAGGTCGCGGTGTCCGAGCCGGGCGTCGAGGGTCCAGGGGATGTCGCAGTCGCGGATCCCGCTCGCCGGATCGACGTTGGTGGCCGCGCAGCGCACCGTGCGCTTGGTGATCTTGAGCCGCAGCCCGCTCGGCGCCTCGATCACCTGCCCCACCATCTCCAGCTCGGCGAACGGCGCGAGCCCGTCGAGCAGCAGGTTGCCGCGGAAACGCAGCGGGTTCACGGGGGCGCCGATATAGCCCTCGACCGCCGCCACGCTCGCCCGGTTGATCAGCGAGACGTAGCCGGTGGGCGAATCCGTGAAGCGGTATTGCGGCGGCGCTGCCAACACCTTGGGCTCGCCCCGCAGGCTCTCGGGAATGAACCGCCGCATCAGGTCTGCGAGCCCTTTCCGGCCGGCCTCGGTGTCGAGGCGGAAGGCTTGCGGCTCGCCGAAGCCCTCCACGTGGAGCGTCGCCGTGGCGTCGTCGTAGCGGGTGCGCAGGCGGGCCAGCGCCTCGTCGCGCATCAGCATCAGGTACTTGGTCTTCGGCTGGTGCCGCGGCGCCACGTCGTTGAAGCCCGACGGCCCGTTCTCGATGGCGTAGAGCCGGTCCCCCGGGAAGAAGCCGCTGGTCTCGAGCTCCGCCGTCTCGACGGGCTCGGGGGTGAGGCCCTTCACGGGATAGCGGTACAGGGCGCTGACATGAATCAATGCGGTCATGCGCGAAGCGTGGCCCTGAAATGCTTCGACGCGCAAGAGCGTCGCCGGCACTTGTGGTGCGCAATTGCAACACCACATCCCCGATACCGGCGGCCATCAACGGCGCCGGGGCCCTCGCGCGGCGGATAGCCGGAGGGCGACGTTTCGGTGGCGCCGCGCCTCTCATCGGGCGGCGGATGCCGGTACGGGAGGGTTGTGCATGAATTTCGAGAAGTACACCGAGCGCGCCCGCGGCTTCGTGCAGGCGGCTCAGAACCTCGCGATGCGCGAGGGACATCCCCAGCTTCAGCCGGGCCACCTGCTCAAGGTGTTGCTCGACGATCCGGAAGGCCTCTGCGCCGGCCTGATCGACCGCGCGGGCGGACAGTCGCGCGTGGCGCTCGCACAGACCGAGCAGTGGCTCGCCAAGCAGCCGAAGGTCTCCGGCAACGCGGCCGCCCCGCAGGCGACGCGCGAGCTGATGCGCCTGTTCGACACCGCCGAGAAGGCGGCTGAGAAGGCCGGCGATTCCTACGTCACGGTCGAGCGGCTGCTCCTCGCCCTGGCGGTGGAGAAGGATTCCGAGGCCGGTCGCGCGCTCCAGGCGGCGGGCGTCACCCCCGCCTCGCTGAACGCCGCGATCAACGCCCTGCGCAAGGGCCGCACCGCCGACAACGCCTCGGCCGAGAACGCCTACGACGCGCTCAAGAAATATGCCCGCGACCTCACCGAGGCCGCCCGGGACGGCAAGCTCGACCCGGTGATCGGCCGCGACGAGGAGATCCGGCGGACCATCCAGGTCCTGTCCCGGCGCACCAAGAACAACCCGGTCCTCATCGGCGAGCCCGGCGTGGGCAAGACCGCGATCGTCGAGGGTCTGGCCCTGCGCATCGTCAACGGCGACGTGCCGGAATCCTTGCGCGACAAGAGCCTGCTCGCCCTCGACATGGGCGCGCTGATCGCCGGCGCGAAGTACCGCGGCGAGTTCGAGGAGCGGCTGAAGGGCGTGCTCTCCGAGGTCACGGCGGCCGAGGGCGGCATCATCCTGTTCATCGACGAGATGCACACGCTCGTCGGCGCCGGGAAGGCGGACGGGGCCATGGACGCCTCGAACCTGCTGAAGCCCGCGCTCGCCCGCGGCGAGTTGCACTGCGTCGGCGCGACCACGCTCGACGAGTACCGCAAGCACGTCGAGAAGGACGCGGCGCTCGCCCGGCGCTTCCAGCCGGTCTTCGTGTCGGAGCCGACCGTGGAGGACACGGTCTCGATCCTGCGCGGCCTGAAGGAGAAGTACGAGCAGCACCACGGCGTGCGCATCCAGGATTCCGCCCTGGTGGCGGCCGCGACGCTCTCGAACCGCTACATCACCGACCGCTTCCTGCCCGACAAGGCGATCGACCTCGTCGACGAGGCCGGCTCGCGCCTGCGCATGCAGGTCGATTCGAAGCCCGAGGAGCTCGACAACATCGACCGCGAGATCGTCCGGCTGAAGATCGAGGCCGAGGCGCTCAAGAAGGAGACCGATTCCGCCTCCCGCGACCGGCTGGTCCGGCTGGAGAAGGAACTCGGCGACCTGGAGGAGCGCTCGGCGGCGATCACCGCCCGCTGGAAGGCCGAGAAGGACAAGCTCGGCACCGCCGCGGGCCTGAAGAAGAAGCTCGACGAGGCCCGCAACGAGCTGGCCGCGGCGCAGCGCCAGGGGCAGTACCAGCGCGCGGGTGAGCTCGCCTACGGCGTCATCCCGGGCCTGGAGAAGCAGCTCGCCGAGATCGAGGCGAAGGCGGAGAACGGCCGCGACGCGATGATGGAGGAGGCGGTCACGCCCGCCCACGTCGCCGGGGTGGTCTCCCGCTGGACCGGCGTGCCGGTGGACAAGATGCTGGAGGGCGAGCGCGAGAAGCTGCTGGCCATGGAGGACGCGCTGTCGAAGCGCGTCGTCGGCCAGCGGGAGGCGGTGGAGGCGGTCTCGACCGCGGTCCGGCGCGCCCGCGCCGGCCTGCAGGATCCGAACCGGCCGATCGGCTCGTTCATGTTCCTGGGCCCGACCGGCGTCGGCAAGACCGAGCTGACCAAGGCGCTCGCCGGCTTCCTGTTCGACGACGACACGGCGCTCGTGCGCATCGACATGTCCGAGTACATGGAGAAGCACGCGGTCGCCCGCCTCATCGGCGCGCCTCCGGGCTATGTCGGCTACGAGGAGGGCGGCGCCCTCACCGAGGCCGTGCGGCGGCGGCCCTACCAGGTCGTGCTGTTCGACGAGGTCGAGAAGGCGCATCCGGACGTGTTCAACGTCCTGCTGCAGGTGCTCGACGACGGGCGCCTCACCGACGGCCAGGGGCGGACGGTCGACTTCCGCAACACGCTGCTGATCATGACGTCGAATCTCGGGGCCGAGTACCTGGTGAACCAGCCCGCGGGCCAGGACACCGACGCGGTCCGCGACGAGGTGATGGGCGTGGTCCGGGGCCACTTCCGGCCGGAATTCCTGAACCGGGTCGACGAGATCATCCTGTTCCACCGCCTCGCGCGGTCGGAGATGGGCGCGATCGTCGATATCCAGCT
Source organism: uncultured Methylobacterium sp. (assembly GCA_963990595.1). Taxonomy (GTDB): domain Bacteria; phylum Pseudomonadota; class Alphaproteobacteria; order Rhizobiales; family Beijerinckiaceae; genus Methylobacterium. Next base: position 15,890 of record CAXDNE010000012.1, on the reverse strand, counting down.
CGGGCGCCTGCAGAAGCTGCTCGACGACCGCAAGATCACCCTCGACGTGGACGAGGACGCCAAGAACTGGCTCGCCGACAAGGGTTACGACCCGGCCTACGGGGCGCGGCCGCTGAAGCGGGTGATCCAGAAGAACGTCCAGGATCCGCTGGCCGAGCTGGTGCTCTCCGGCAAGGTTCACGACGGCGAGACGGTGCCGGTCCGCTTGGGTTCGATGGGCCTGATGATCGGCGACGTCACGGTCGGCGCCGAGCGCCGGCCGGTCAACGCGACCCTGAACTGATCGGCTCGCACGCGATCGGGGCGGCGCACCACGCACGGGTGCGCCGCCCTTTTTCGTGGGCGCTCACTCTCCCGGTTCGTCGGGCCACCGTCACCGGTCAGCCCCCTCGACCGGCCGACCCCTTCGCCAGATCCGCGCGAGGTCGCGCCCGAAATGGTGCGGGATTCACAGCGCCCTGAGAGCCGGGATCGCCGGCGCGAAGAAATACTCTCCCCCTTCCATGCGCACGAAACTCTTCAGATCGAGATCGGGCTTCTTGGCGACGTCCTTGGAGACGGGCGCCGCGCCCCGGAAGGGTCTGAGGGCGCTCTGACTCTGCCCGATGATCGGATCGATTCCGCTCTCCTCCTGGGAAAAGTCTGCTGCGTTGCTCCATTGCTGCTGCACGAATTCGAATTGGTTCTCGATCGACGTGACGTAACATTTGAACAGCAGGCCACGCGTGTGAGTCCCGCCATTGGAAGTTCCCGACAGGGCTTCCTCTTCCGTGAGCTCGGGGCCGAACGCGATCCCGCGCCGCAGCATCCGATGGGTCTGCGTGAACGCTTCCGCCCGATCCACGTCCTCCTGCGACGGACTGGTGTCATGACGGACGTCGTCGCGTGGATAAGCCTTCCGGATGTGCGCCGCCCACGGGCAGATCAGTCCCGCCCGATCATCGCCGAACTCGAATTTGTTGGCATCCGGGGTGTTGTCGCCCAGAGCGCGATCGTCCTGCGTCGGGGCGTTGATGAGCGCCGCGCCGCTCTTCCAGCGGCCCACCATCTGCGCGCCGAGCAAGTCGGGATCAGCCGGGTCGGAGGTGTCAGTGAGGCCCTGGGACGCCTTCTTCACGGAGGCATTGAATTCCGGAACCAGCTGAGCCAAGCGCCGGATGACGAGGAACGACCCGTTCAGCATGAAAGGGATCGGCGGCGTCTTGTCAGGGCCTTTTTCCGGGAACGAGGCGGCTCCCGGATTCTGGGCCGGGTACCCGAACACGAATTCGCCGGGCCACAGCACGTCTTGGCCGGGGGCAGCCTGATCCGGCCCGCTGTCCTGGCCCTGACGGTCTTTGAGCCCGGGATTCAGCGCGACAGTCTCGGCGATCCGCCCCCGGATGCCGGGCTGCGAGACCCCATCCGCATATCCAAAATGCTCGTGGCCGATGACCGGCGCCGGGCGAACCTGACCGACTTCCTCGTCGATCAGCCGCCACCCGTTCGCACCGGGCGGAGCAAGGCGAAGCGAGATCACGTTTGCGACCTCGGCATGCGAGGCTCCGGTCACAATGAAGACCCCGTGCAGGCGCTTGGACGGCCGCAATGACCGCCACGAGGCCGACGGCGGATCGTTCAGAATCGCTTGCCGGCTGGCCATTCCGTTCTTGAACGCATCGATGCCCGCCGCAGCAGAGATCTGGCCGATTCCGAGTTTGATCAGACCTCCGGCCGTGAAGGCAATATTGAGGCCGGGCGTGGGGATGAGCTGATCGTTGATCTGTTTCTGTGCGGCAATCTCATCGCGGAATCGCAGGCAATCCTGCATGCTGGTGATATCGAGACTGTCGAGAAATTTCTTAAATATTCCGTCATCAACCACTTCGAAAAACATGAGATGCTCATGTCTTTTCGGAAGACCGACAAGAATGTCGCCCTGTATATCGGCGATGGGAAACAAGGGCTCCAAACCAGCATCGTGAGACATCGGAACATCTCCTCCATGCCCGGCATTCATGGCCGATCACGTCAGCAAATCGAGGCTCGAATCAGTTTCCGTTGATTTAGTTCTGACATGATTGGGCGATCCAATCAATACTGCACGAAATGAGCAAGATTTCGCGGCACATGATTCGGAAGTTGATATTTTGAATACGGATGTAAAATAAAATTCCACAAAGCCGAGAATGGGGATCCTGTCCCGACCGCGGCGGCATGTCCTGATCCTGCCGCGTGCGACGTCGCAACGGCCCTGCGCGAGGCGATCAGAGCGCGCCTCCCGCGGCGGCTCACCACGATATGCCCCGTCGCACCGTCAGGCGAAGTCCATACAGGCCGGACGGTCGGCCGCCTAGAGATGGTCCGGCGCCGGTTCGGCCCGGCGGATCGCCGCCGCCAGGTCGGCCGCCTGCCCCCGGTCCCGACAGACCAGCCAGAGGGCGTCGTGAGCGGACAATTCGGCGTCAAACAGATCGATGAAGGCGGCCGGCGGCGCTTCGAGATCGGGCCAGCGGAAGAGACCGAAGCCCAAGGCCTCGAACAGGGGCAGGATCGGCGCCAGATCCCAGAGCTTGTTGTTGCTCAGGGTCGCGTCGAGCCGGCCCGTGGCCAGCAGCGCGGCATCGGAAATCGCGCCGCCTTCGCTCCAGGGAAACCAGCCCCGCCCGTAATCCAGCGTGTAGCGCTGCGCCGCGACGGCGAGCCAGCCGACATGGCCGGTGCGGCGCGAGGGCCGCTCGAGCGGGCACAGCGCCCCGACCCGACGCCCGCCCCGGGTCGGGGCCCAATAGGCCTCACCCGCGCAGGCCGCCAGCAGAATGCCGCTCATCGCATCCTCCGGCTCGATGCGGGCCGGGCCGGAACGGTCCTCGTTCCAGGCCGGAAGGCTCATCACGCCGATGCGGGGCCATCCGGACCGGCAGGCCGCCACCATCACGCCCCAGCCCGACAGGCCGCCCGCGAAGGGCCGCGTCCCGTCGATCGGGTCTCCGACGAAGGTCCACGCATCCCGCGCCAGCATCGCACCCGCCGCGCCGTGCCCCAGTTCGTCGGCGGTCTCTTCCTCGATCAGGTCCGGGCCGAACCGCTCATGCAGCAAGCGGCTGACAGCGAGATCGGCTTCGGTCAGTGCCTGGCCGAGATCCGGGCCCTTGTTGGTCATGGCGAGCCCGGCCGCGCGCATCCGCAGCGCGAGCGGGGCTGCCTCGTCGGCGAAGGCGAGCATCCGCGCGAGGACGTCCTGCGCCGTGGCATCGGGCGGCTGGGTCATGCGGAGAACAGCTCGGGGCAACGCAGCATCAGCGCCTGGACCAGCGCCAGCGTCTTGAGGTCGAGCAGCCGGCCCGACCGGGCCGCGTCCCCCAGCGCGGCGAGCGGCACCTCCAGGGCGAGCACCTGCTCGCCCTCCTCGTGCAGCCCGCCGCCCGAACCAATCCGGTCGGATTCCCGATAGGGAGCCAGATAGAGCCAGAGACGCTCGGAGGAGACGCTCGGCATGCTGTAGGCATGCGCGACGAGTTCCAGCCGCTCCAAGCGCACGCCCGTCTCTTCCATGGCCTCGCGAATCGCGGTCGCCTCGGGCTCGCCGCCGTCGAGGCCACCGGCGGGAGCCTCGTCGAACTCGGCTGGCTCACCCCAGAAGGCCGGCCCCACCCGGGCCTGCCGGACCAGAAGGGCCATGCGCCGGTCGGGATCGTAGGGCAGGACGCAGACCGCCTGCCCGTGATCCTCCAGCGCCCGCGGCACCGCACTGCCGTCCGGCAGGGTCAGCGTGGCGATGCCGAAGGTGTTCCAGCCCTTGTGGAGGATCGTCAGCGGCAGGGCGGCCTGCATCTCGCTCATCGGTGCGGTTCAGCGCTGGGTGCTGGCGGCGGTCTGGCCGAACATCACCTTCTTGGCATCCTCGCTCATGGTCTTGCCGTAATCCGGATTGACCTCGGGGGCACGGGCATAGGCGGCCTTGGTGGCGGGCCGTTCGGCGATCGCCGTGAACCAGCGCTTCAGGTTCGGGTGCTCGTCGAGATTCTGGCCCTGCTTCTCCCACGGCACGATCCAGGGATAGCAGGCCATGTCGGCGATGGAGTAATCCGGGCCGGCGACATAGGCGCGGTCCGCGAGCCGCCGGTCCAGCACGCCGTAGAGCCGGTTGGTCTCGTTGACGTAGCGCTTGATCGCGTAGTCGATCTTCTCCGGCGCATATTGCGAGAAGTGGTGGTTCTGGCCGAGCATCGGCCCGAGACCGCCCATCTGCCAGAACAGCCATTGCAGCACTTCGGCCCGGCCGCGCAGGTCACCCGGGATGAAGCGTCCGGTCTTCTCGGCGAGATAGAGCAGGATCGCGCCCGACTCGAACAGGGAGACCGGCGCGCCGCCGCCCGCCGGCTCGTCGTCGACGATCGCGGGCATCCGGTTGTTGGGGGCGATTTTCAGAAAATCCGGATTAAATTGCTCACCCTTTCCAATATTAATTGGATGAATGCGGTAGGGTAGCCCGACTTCTTCGAGATACATCGTGATCTTATGGCCGTTCGGCGTCGGCCAGTAGTAGAGATCGATCATCGGCTCATGTCCCGCAATGCCCCCGGCGGACGGAAAGTGGGTGGACTGGGCGCCGTGGTCAAGCATGAACGATGCGGCGCGGCCTCAGGCGGGACCGGCGGAGGGCGCTCACCCGCCCGCGCAGCCCTGCGTGTCCACATACACGGCATAGAGCGACTGGCTCGCCGCCATGAACAGCCGGTTGCGGTGCCGCCCCCCGAAGCAGAGATTGGCGCAGCGCTCCGGCAGGCGGATCCGGCCGATCGGGCGGCCCTCCGGGTTAAACACCATGACGCCATCGAGCGCGTCGTCGCCCATGCCCCAGCCGCACCAGAGGTTGCCATCGATGTCGCAGCGGATGCCGTCCGGCGTGCCCGGCCCGGCATCGATGAGCACGCGCCGGCCGCGCAGGGCACGGCTGCCGACCACGTCGAAGGCGACGATGCGCCGGGTCGGCTGCCCGCGGGACTCGACCAAGTAGAGCACGGTCCCGTCGGGCGAGAAGCACAGGCCGTTGGGGCCGGCGATCCCGGTCGCCACAGCCTCCAGCAGGCCCGTGACCGGATCGAGTCGGTAGACGTTCTGAGGCAGGTCCGGCTCGGCCCGCTCCCCCTCGTAGAAGCCGGCGATCCCGAAGGGCGGATCGGTGAACCAGACCGCTCCGTCGGAGGCCGTCACGACGTCGTTCGGGGAATTCAGGCGCCTACCCTCGAACGCGTCGGCCAGAACCGTGATCGCGCCGTCATACTCGGTCCGGGTGACCCGACGGGCGCCGTGCTCGCAGGTGACGAGCCGCCCCTGCCGGTCGCGCGTGTTGCCGTTGGCGAAGCGCGACGGCTTCCGGAAGGTGCCGATCGCCCCGCTCTCCTCGTCCCAGCGCAGGATGCGGTCATTGGGAATGTCGCTCCACAGAAGGTAGCGGCCATCCCCGAACCAGACCGGGCCCTCGCACCAGCGGAAGCCGGTGGCGAGGCGCTCGACCGCCGCGCTGAACAGCCGGTAGCGGGCGAAGGACGCGTCGAGGATCTCGATGGCCGGGTCGGGATAGCGCGTGCTCGGTGTCCACACAGGGCAGATCTTCTCGCGTCACGGCGATCGCCACGGTTTCCCGTCTGTCGGGCAAGGACGCCGCGCCCCGTGACCGGCCCTGCGTGCGGGAAAGGCCTGCCGCCTTCCCGGTAGGCGCCGAGCGATGAACCCGCCCGCACGCGTCGGCGGAGAGGGATGTAGGGCGGGCCGCCTCCCCGTCTGCCCCCGCGCCTCCGCCCTTGCGTTGGGCCGACCCGAGCCGTGGGGAATCGGAACCTCAGTCGACGCCTCCGGTCAGTGCCGCTCGCGCAGATCCGGGACCCGCCGTCGGGCGGGCCGTCGCCCCCGACCGTTGAGCGCGATCCAGCCCTCGTACAGCACGAGGGACATCGTCGCCGCGCAGAGCACGAGCGCGGCGACGACGCACAACACGGAGAGATTCAGGACCTCCCGAAGGCGCCCGGCGGCGGATCCGGCCGCGCCTCTGAAGAGGGACAGATCGACGGCGGCCTCATCCGGTCTCATGAGGAAGCACTCCGCGTGTCAGCGATGGCCCGGCTGCCTGCGTGTGCGGCCGACCATCTCGGCGGTCAGCGGTGTTCGGCCCGTCAGCAGACCCCGTCGGCGCAGGCGAAATCCCGGAGATCGGTCAGTCGCTCGATCAGCACGACATCGCGCCCGATCGTCCGGATATGGCCCGCCTTCTTGAGCTTCGCGAGCGAGCGGCAGACCGTCTCGACGGTCAGGCCCAGGTAATCCGCGATGTCGAGGCGCGACATCGGCATCCGAACCTCGACCTTTCCGCCCAACCTGCGCTCGTCCTTGGCCGCCAGCTCCAAGATGAAGCTCGCGACCCGCTCCTCAGCGCTCTTCTGGCTCAAGTTCAGAACGAGCGACTGCGTCCGTGAGACCTCCGCACAGAGCTCCGAGATAAATTCCTCGCGCAGCGTCGAACTATCGGCGAGGAGCGTGTTCAACTTCTCGCGCGGCAACGCGTAGATGTAGCAATTCGTGACCGCTTCCGCCGAATAGATGTGCCTTACCCGGGCAGATAAGCCCATGATATCCCCTGGGAACACGAACCCGATGACGCCGCGACGACCGTCCATCAGGAAGCGCGAGATCCGCAGGACGCCGTCCGCGACGAGGAAAACCGAATTGGCCGGATCGTCCTCCCAGAATATTCTTTGCCCGGCAGGATACAGAGTGGTGGGCCGGTTCGAAAACTCGGATCGCAAGCTCGCTGTACGGATCTGTCTGTCGGCTAGTACCTTTCCGATGGAGGGACGCGAGGTCATCGAAGCGAGGCAATCCACGGCAGGCCCCTCTAGACTGTTAAGAAGTCGTTAACAGCTTAGGCATGCGATGCCACAGGCGAATAACTGCTGCGTACGCGATTGTCACATAGATCGACAGAAAGTGACGAAACATCGAAATTTTGTAACAAGGCTGCGTTCTGACGCCGTGCCGCGCACAGGGAATGCACAGAATCAGCACCAAACTGAGGCGTATTACGCATTTTCAACCCGGATTCCGTGTGATAATGTGTCACGCAGCGATTTCATGACGTGCATCCAGCGGAAAGCCGCGCGTTGTGAATACTATTTCCAGAGACGACAGCGCTGAATCGCTCTTCGCACAATCCAACGTCCGGAACATGCGTTAGGCGACTATCGCAATAGCATCGGAGCGCACCATGAAACCCGTGTTGGTGACTGGAGCAGCCGGTTTTATCGGTTACCATGTCGCCAAGCGCTACCTGGACGCCGGCCGCAGCGTGCTCGGCATCGACGATCTCAACGACTATTATGAGGTCGCGCTCAAGGAGAGCCGCCTCGCAGATCTGTCGGCCTCCCGCGGCTTCGCGTTTCGAAAGATCGACCTGGCTGACCGGGCGGCCATGGAGGAGCTCTTCAAGACGAACGCCTTCGATACGGTCATCCATCTCGGCGCACAGGCCGGCGTGCGCTACTCTCTGGAGAACCCCCACGTCTACGTAAAAAGCAACGTCGAAGGGTTCCTGCACGTCCTCGAAGGGTGCCGCCACAACCCGGTGGACCACCTCCTCTACGCGTCATCCAGCTCCGTGTACGGTGCCGTGACGCAGATGCCGTTTTCCGTGCACCAGAATGTCGATCATCCCGTCAGTCTGTACGCGGCCACCAAGAAATCGAACGAGCTGCTCGCCCACTGTTACAGTCATCTCTATCGGATCCCGTGCAGCGGCCTGCGCTTCTTCACGGTCTACGGCCCGTGGGGGCGGCCGGACATGGCCCTGTTCCTGTTCACGCGGGCAATCCTGGCGGGCGAGCCGATCAAGGTTTTCGCCGACGGCCAGATGATGCGCGATTTCACCTATATCGACGACGTGGTCGAGGGCATCGTGCGCCTCGCCGAGAAGCCGGCGCAGAGCAACCCGGCCTGGGATTCCAATCATCCCGATCCCGGCACCAGCAGCGCGCCCTACCGGGTCTACAACATCGGCAACCATCAGCCGGTGCAGCTCCTGCACCTGATCGAAGTTCTGGAAACCTGTCTGGGTCGCAAGGCCCAGAAGGAGTTCCTGCCGCTCCAGCCCGGCGACGTGCCGGCGACCTACGCGGACGTGGAGGATCTGGCGACGGCCACCGGCTACGCGCCGAGCACGCCCATCGAGGTCGGGGTGGAGCGCTTCGTGCGCTGGTACCGGGACTACTATCGCGTCTGAGCCCGGCTCCGGCGATCGGCGCCCGGGATCACCGAACCCGCGCCTCGAGCGGACCGACGCGATGACGGCGGCCGCACGGGCGATCACGCCCCATGCGCGTGGCGCCGGCGCGGAGCGCCCCGCCCGGGCCGGGCCGGCGGCGCGGCGGGACGCCGGCGCCCCGCCTCAGCGCTGATGGCCGAGATAGATGTCCCGCGGATGAAGGCTGGCCGTTGAGGCGGAGGCCGGCTCGGGCTTGCGCCCGAGGAAGTAGACGCCGTTCGCGCTGTCCACCTGCCGCGCCTCGGGCAGGCCGTGGTCGAGGAAGGCCAGCGGCAGGAACGGCAGGGACAGGACCCCTCCGATCATCCGGGACCGGGTGAGATCCCGAAACAAGGCCCGGATCGCCCAGTAGGCGGACAGGCCGGTGCCGCCGAGGGAGCCGCGCGCCATCGGCTCGAAGGCGCGGAAGAGCAGCCGGTGTCCGCTCTCGGTGAACCGCCAGAAATCGTAACGCCCCTCATGCACGTGCTGCAGGAAGGGTGTCTCGGCGTAGACGTGCCCGCCGGGTTTGAGCACGCGCTCGATCTCCGCGACGATCCGGGCGGGATCGACCACGTGCTCGAGCACGGCCTGCACCACCACCGCATCCACCGAGGCGTCGGCCAGGGGAATGGCGTGCCCGTCGGCGATGAAGGAGATGTCCGTGCTCGGATAGACGTCGAAGGCGATGACCTTCAGGGCGGGATCGGCGTAGAGGTCTCGGGAGCCCTCGCCGCGGGTGCCGCCGCCGACCACGACCACGATCGGGTCTCGGGCCGAGGCCTTGGCCGCCGCGATCAGGGCGCTGAAATTCGCGCGGCTCCGCTTGGTCGACGGGAACAGCGCCTTGACCGCCTGGCGCAGGCCGGAATGCGGCTTGCGGTCGATCAGCGGCGCGAGGCTCTCCTCGCCGAGATCGGCCCGCCGGACGACGCTGCGCTCGAAGTCGATGAGCACGGGCTGGCCGTGGACGACCGGGAAGGCGGAGAGCGCGGAGGCGGCGCGCACGGCGCCGGTCTTGCCTGGTGTGACGACCACGCGCTCGTCGGGCCGCCCCGGATGGCGCAACAGGCCCGCGTAGTCTTCGAGACTTGCCAGCATCCCAGGAACTCCACGCTCGGCGCCGCTCGGGCCACCGCTCAGGCAGAAAACCCTCGAGCCTGCTGCGCTCCGACGGGCGCGGCACGCTCACGACGTTCATGGTCGCGGAACGCGACCGGAGAACCGGATCTCGACTGTCCGCATCCCCCTCTAGACGATCAGCCCCCGCACCGGGGGGAGGTGCTCGGTGCCCGGGAACACGTCCCGGGAAAGCACCGCGTCGGACGCGCCGAGCAGGTCCATCGCGACGCCCTTCAGGACCGCGCGCAGGTCGAGGGTCGGCATCAGATCGCGCTTCTCGTAGAGCTGGTTCTCGCGCAGGCCGGGCCAGTCGGTGATCATCCGGCCGCCGGCGATCGCGCCACCCGCCAACAACGCGATGGTCCCGTTGCCGTGATCGGTCCCGAGGGTACCGTTGAGCCGGGCAGCCCGTCCGAACTCGGTGGTGACCACGATGGCCGTGTCCCGCCAGACCGGCGCGAGCTCGACCTCGAAGGCCTGCAGCGCCGCGTCGAGGGCTTGGAGCAGGTCCGCGAGCCGGCCGGAGGCACCGCCGGTATGGGCATGCGTGTCGAAGCCGTCGAAGGACAGCGCCGCGACCCGGGGGCCGTCCGGCCGGACGAGGAACCGCGCCGCCCCGGTCGCGATCGAGCGCGCGGCCTGGACGTGAGGCTGCGTGCGGGTGTTGAGATTCGCGCCGATACCGGCTTCTGCGGCCATCCGGTCGGTCTCGATGGCGCGGTCGAGGGCCTCGGCGAGCTTCGGATCGGTGTGGGCGTAGATCTGCGCCATCCGATCGAACAGCGTTGCGGTGGCGGGCGGCAGATCCGAGGGGTACCAGGCCAGCACCGGCGCGGGCCCGCGCAGGATCAGCGGCGTCGAGGCCCCGACGGCGAGGCCGTCGGCACCCTGGCCGTCCTTCTGACCCTCGCCCCGGCCGAGAGGCCGGCCCGCCGGGAGATGCGCGGCGAGACGGTTGAGCCAGCCCGTTCGGGATGCGCCGGGCCGGGGCGTCCCGCTCTCGAGCACATCCTGGCCGTCGAAATGCGACCGGTCGCGATACGGTGTGGCGACGGCGTGGACCACGGACAGCTTGCGCTCGCGGAACAGGCGCGCCGTCTCGCGCATCGCCGGGTGCAGGTAGAAGAAGCCGTCCAGCGGCAGGGCCGGCTGCGGACCGCCGGCCTGCAGGGCGATCGACTCGCGCAGGTCCCGATAGCTTGGGTCGCCGATCGGGGCGACGGCGGACAGCCCGTCCAGGGCGCCCCGCAGGATCACCACCAGCAGACGGGGGTCGCGCGCGGTGGTGGCCTGCGCGAAGCGGGGCGCATACGCCCAGGCGTAGAGGGCCCCGGCCCCGAAGGCGAGGCTCCGGCGGGTCGGCCTGATCCCAGGTCCATGCGCCATGGTCATCTCCGCTGGAACTCGGGTGAGAGGAGCAGGACGGCGATGGCCTCCCGCCGGTCCGGCGCGCGGCGCAGCCCCTCGCTCGTCTCCCGGGTCAGCCCGGGCCCGAGGATGGCGGCCGCGAGTTCACCGATGTCCCGGTCGGTCCGCTCATGTTCGGCCACCGCCGAGGCTGCCTCGAACCGGGCCCGGAAATTCGCGGGGGAGAGCCACGCGGCCTCGATATCGGGAAAGCCGTTCGGGCCGGGCACGTCCCAGACCCGGTTGGCGAGGCTGCGCAGGATCAGGGTGAAGCCCTCGGCCGAGAGGGGCACGCCGGTGGCGCGCAGGGCCGCGCACAGGAATTCCTGCGGCGTGCGCAGCTTCACCATCTCGCCCCAGGCGAGGTCGGACGTCACCAGCGCCCGAGACACCGCCCCCAGATCTCCGTCGGTGCGCTTGTAGGTCTCGGCCAGGGACTGAACGAGAGGTTCCGGCGGCTGGTCGGCGATGAAATGGCGGCAGAGCTTGAACGCGACGAAGCGGGCGGTCGCCGGCCGGCGGGCGAGATCGTCGAGGGCGTCCAGGGCCTCCTGCGCCCCGGCCTCGCGGTAGGTCCGCCCCAGCAGCTCCTTGGTGCCGGGCTCGTGCGCGGCGGCGTCGAACGTAAAGCTGCCGGGAACCGCGCCCCTGCGCGCGTCGCCGGTCGTCCAGCCCGTGAGCATCCGCGCGAGGTTCTCGACGTCCCGCTGTCCGTAGCCGCCGTCGACGCCGAGGGTGTGCAGTTCCAGGATCTCACGCGCGAGATTCTCGTTCAGACCGACCCGCCCGCCGCCGGCGAGCGACCGCGCCGCCGCGGAATGCGGCCCGGTGGAATTGTTGTTGTCGAGGTAGGTCAGCATCGCGAAGTGGCGGGTGGAGGCTTTCAGCATGTCGGCGAACCGCCCGAGCACGTGCGGTCGCACCACCTCGCGCTCGAAGGCGCCCGCCGTGATCCGCAGCCAGCCGCTCTTGGCGATGCCCACCGCGAAGTGGTTCGACCAGAACCAGACGAGCCGCTCGGTGAGGCCCACGGTCGGCCGCTGCAGCAGCGTCAGCCGTGCCTCCACCTCCTTGTCGTAGAACCGTCCCTCCGGGAGGCGGAAGACGCCGGGCGGCAACCTGGGCGAAGAGGGCTGCGCGCCGGTGCCCGCCGCGGCGGGCGCCGGCATGTTTGTCCCGGTCATGGCGGCCGGGCGGGCCGTGGTCGAGGCGAGATACATCTCCCAGCGCATCTTGTAGGTGACGAGTTCGGCGAGGCTCGCCATGCCCTCCGGCCTCATAACCCCGCCGTCGAGATCAGCCGCCACCCGGCCCCGCGGGTCGTCGGCGACCGCCTCCAGATCGCCCGGGCGGGCGCCGAGCCCGAACCGGTGCAGCGCGATGCAGGGCGCCTGCGAGCGGGCGGTCATGGGCCGACATTCGCCGGGAGCCCGGCACCGGGATCGCCGATCCCGCGGCCGAGCGCGGGAGGCGCCCTGTTCAACCGGTCATCCGCCATCTCGCGATAGAGGCGCAGATACGCCTCGGCGACGACGTCGATCGCGTGCTCCTCGCACACGCGCTGCCGGGCCTCGGCGCTCATGGCGGCCCATTGCACCGGATCGAGGGCGGCGGCGGTCCTGAGCCCGTCCAGGATCGCCTCGCGGGTATTGTCCGCCAGGATCACGCCCGAGCATCCGGAGAGGACGAGGTCGCCGACCCCGCTCACGTCGGTGATCACCGGCACGGCGCCATACGCCATGGCTTCGAGGAGGGTGTTGGACATCCCCTCGGAATCCGAGGGCAGGATCATGAAGGCGGCGCCGCCGTAGATCGCATCGCGGTCGTCGGTGACCCCCATGAACCGGACCGAGGTCAGGTCGGCGGCCTGCGCGATCAGCCGCGCCTTCTCGGGGCCGGCGCCGAAGATGTGCAGGGTGGCGGGCGTCTCGGCGGAGAAGATCCGGAACGCTTCGATCAGCCGGTCGACGCGCTTCTCCTGCGCGAGCCGACCGGCATAGACGAACACCGGTGCGCCGTCCGGGGCGCGATAGGCCGCCCGCGGCTCCGGCGGGCATTCGACCCCGTTCGGCACCCGGGCGACCCGCTTGGCGGGGATGCCGAGGGCCGCGAGATCGCCGGCGATCTCGCGGCTGTTGGCTACGAAGACGAGACGGGATCGGCGCGCGAGAGCGACCACGATCTTGCCGAAGGGCAGCTTCTGCGCCGGCAGGCGGCGCAACTCGATATGGGCGCCTCCGCGCCCGAGCTTGGCCGAGAGCAGCTTCCCGAACAGCCGACCGGCGATCAGGCCCGGCAGGGCATGGAGGCGAAGATGCTGGATCGCGATGACATCGTAGGCGCGGCGATGGCGGGCGAGCCAGAGGAAGGCCCGGAACCAGAAATGCAGCATCGAGAAGACGTAGCGGCCGCCGAGGGCAGGATCGTTGCGCATCAGCAGGCGCACGACCCGCGCTTCGGGCTCGTCGACCATGCCGGCCGCCTGGGCCTGGAAAGTCGGCGTGAGGATGGTGATCGACGCGCCCCGTTCGCACAGAGAGCGGGCGAGGATGCGGGTCTGGCGCTCCGCCCCGCCGAAACTATCCGGATAGTAGGTCGGCATCAGAAACACGATGCGCATGGGGCGGCATGTCCCGTTCGCAATAGAGCTCACGCAGATCATCCGCGCGCTCCGTCGGATGAAGTTAGACCGGCCGAAAGGCGTTCTACTTGATAAAGGTCAAGCCCCCCGGCTGGGTCGCCTCTCCGACCGTCCGTACAACCCGAGCTGAGATCCGCGCATGTATGTTCCGCCATCATGCGGCCAGCGCAGCAGCTTCTTGGCGTGGATTTCACCCGTCGTCCGGCGTTCTTCCCGCTGTTGCGCGGGCGATACGGGAACTACATACGACATCTCGCCCGATGAGGGCTCGCTGGCCCGCGCAGCCGCGAACCGGTCGACGCGCCTTGCATCCAGCCCGGGCATTCGGGCCGGCACGCCTGATGCTGAGCCGTTACTTGCTTAGCCTTCCGGTTTCAGGACGATGACAGTGCGCAACCTGTCGGAGGCCGATGCGAAGGCCCTCGACACGAATCGACAACCTGCCGGGACGTCAGGCCGGTGCGCGGGCGCGCCGCGTCCGCCCGATGGAAGGCCCGGCGCGGTCCGTGACATGTTTCGGATTGTCGCCGCGTGCCCCGGAAAGCGACGATGCGTGGGATTCAGCAGCATAGTTTGGTCGTTTAAGACGACCGTATTTCCATCTAAAATCATGAACCGCATGACTAAAATCAATTCTCCATGAGGCCCACCCCCTAACCTGTCGCGATCTTGTCCCAATCTGATGGGAGCGGCGGATGGTGGAGACTGGTCTGAAGATCGCCCATATCATCACGCGCATGATCCGCGGCGGCGCCGACGAGAACACGATGCTGTCGTGCAACGCGTTCGCCGAGCGCGGCCACGACGTCACGCTGCTCTGCGGCGGCGAGGTCGAGGCGGAGATGCTGGCCCGAGCCCATCCGCGCGTCACGACAATCCGCGTTCCGAGCCTCGTCCGTCCGATCAACCCCGTCGCCGATGCCGCCGCCCTGATCGCCCTGCGCCAGCGTCTCCAGGCGCTCCGGCCCGACATCATCCACACGCATACCAGCAAGGCCGGCATCCTGGGACGGGCCGCATCGATCCGGATGCGATCGAGCGCGGTGATTCACGGCATCCACATCCTACCCTTCGTGAATGTCGGGACCGCCCAGCGCCTCATCTATCTCGGCCTGGAGCGCGCACTGGCGCGGGCCACCGACCAGTTCGTCAGCGTCAGCGCGGGGATGCGCGACATCGCCGTCGCCCACGGCCTGGGCGGCGCCGACCGGCACCATGTGGTGGCCAGCGGCATGGACATCGCCGCGTTCCAGAAGTTGGCGGCCGGCAGCCGGGCCTTTGCGTCCGGTAACGACAACCGGGCGTTCACGGTGCTCTACCTCGCGAATTACGAGGCGCGGAAACAGCATGCCCGCCTCATCGACGAGATCGCCGCGCAGGCGGCCCGCTTCTCCGACACGATCTTCCTGCTCGCCGGACAGGGTCGTGAGCAGGCCGCGCTGCAGGACCTGGTGCAGCGCCGCGGCCTCGCACAGCGGGTCAGAGTCCTGGGCTTCGTGGAGGCGACGAGCGAGCTGATCGCCTCGGCAGATCTGTGCCTCTACTGCTCCGAGCGCGAGGGACTGCCGCGGGCGGTGGTGCAGTACTGTGCCACGGGCCGGCCCGTCGTCGCCTTTCACCTGCCGGGCATCGAGGCCGTGATCCGCCACGGCCATAACGGCTATCTCTGTCCGCAGGGCGATTTCATCGATCTGTTCGCCCGGATCCGGTCCCTGCTCGACGACCCGGAGGCGCGGGAACGGATGGCGGCCAATGCGGCCGCCGTCGACCTCAGCGAATGGGGTGCGGAGCGCATGTACCTGCGGTTGAACGAGATCTACCGGAGCGCGCTTCGGGCCAAGCGCAGCGCGTCCGGCGCCACCCCTCTGGCGACGGGCCTCGATGTCCGGAGCGCCTCGTGAGCGCCGCTTCGGCCCCGGGCGGTGTCGCGGTCATCATGACGTGCCACAACGAGGGTGCCTGGATCGAGGCGGCGCTGGCGAGCGTGCTCGCTCAGACCGCCGCCGCGGCGATCACCGAGATCGTCGTCGCCGATGACGGATCGGATGCCGCCACGCTCGCGGTGCTCGACCGGCTCGGCGGGCTCGATCCGCGCATCACCGTGCTGCGCCACGACCGGTACGGGGTCTCCCGGAACCGGAACGCCGCCGTCCGACACAGCAGCGCTCCGCTGATCGCCTTCCTCGACGCCGACGATCTCTGGGCGCCGGGCAAGCTTGCCGAGCAGCTTCAGGCATTCGCCGAGCATCCCGAGACCGGCCTCGTCTATACGGGCTTCTGCCTGTTCCCGAACCGTGCCCCGGACCAGATCACGCCCGTGCGCGTCGTCGATCACGCGGCGGCGCGCGACCTCGCGCTCAGCTACTTCCTGAGCGATCCGCCGATCATCCCTGATCGGCCCCCACGAGGTGGTCCAAGGTCAAAGTTAGTGCAGGGTTGGTCGCT
>CAXDNE010000011.1:0-54986 GCA_963990595.1 uncultured Methylobacterium sp. | reverse complement strand
CACTATCCTCTTCGTCGGCAGCGTCAGATGTGTATAAGAGACAGCCTCGGCCGTGGCTCCCCCCGGCGGGACCGGCTACCGCACTCCCGCCGCCGGCGAGGATCCGGAGGCGCTGGCGGCGGCACTGACGGCCAGAACTTCGCGACCGGGCATGCCGCAGTCGCTCCGCCCGGCCCCGGCGCGCCCCGGAACGCGCTGAAGCGGTACCGACAGAGGTGGCCAAGGGAAGCCGGCGCAAGCCGGCTTTCCCTTTTGTCGGATCGACGCGTCGCCTCTCAGCGCGGCGAGGGTCCCGGTTGCGGGGCTTGCTCGAGATCGTCGACGGGCACTTCCGTGGGCGACGAGAGGCGCAGGGCCAGACCGGTGAAACGGCGGGTCGTGTCGGCCTTGGCGATGGCGGACCTGAGTGCCCGCATGTCGCCGACGAGATGGCATTCCTGCTTGGCCCGGGTCACCGCGGTGTAGAGCAGGTTGCGCGAGAGCATGCTCTGATGGGAGCTCGGCATCGCGAACAGGACGACCGGGAATTCGCAGCCCTGGCTCTTGTGGACCGTCGTGGCCCACGCGTAGTCGATGTCGTCCGCGTCCTCGGCCGTGTAGAAGACCTTGTCGCCCGGATACTCGACCTGGATCGCCGGGACCTTGTCGTTGTCGCCGCGCTTGGTCTCGCCGACCCAGCAGATCTGCCCGACCTCGCCGTTGAAGACCTTCTTCTCGTAGTTGTTCCGCATCTGCATGACGCGGTCGCCGGACGTGAAGAGGCGGTAGCCGAGCCTCACGGTGCGCTCGTCCTCCGTGGCCGGATTGAGCGTCGCCTTCATGATCTCGTTGAGCTTCGCGACGCCGATCTCGCCCTGCCGCATACCGGCCAGGATCTGGACGTCGCGCCCGACGTCGATGCCGCGCGCCGGCAGATCGCGCGAGACCGTCCGCACGAGGTGCTCGGCGATGCCGGCGGCTCCGAAGGCCTCCGTGAAGCTGAACCCGTCCTCCGGCCTTCCGCTGGACACCGGCAGGGCTCCGGCGTTGATGTTGTGGGCCGCGGCGACGATGCCGTTGCCGTCCTTCTGCCGGTGGACGACCGCGAGCCGGCAGACCGGCACCGCTCCCGACGCGATGAGATCGCGCAGCACCTGTCCGGGCCCGACCGAAGGCAACTGGTCGACGTCGCCCACGATGGTGATGGCGCTGCCCGTGGCGACGGCCCCGAAGAAGGCCGAGGCAAGACGGGTATCGACCATCGAGAACTCGTCGACGATGATCTGGTCCTCCTCCAGCGGTCGGCGCTGGTTGCGGGTGAAGCCGCCGGCTGCGGCCTCCCACTCGAGCATGCGGTGGAGCGTCGAGGTCTTGGCCCCGGTCACGTCGGCCGCGCGCTTGGCCGAGCGGCCGGTGGGCCCCGCGATGGCCACCTTGCGCTCGAGGACCTGCAGCACCTTGAGGATGACCCGCATGGTGGTCGTCTTGCCGGTGCCGGGGCCGCCGGTGATGATGCAGATGCCCTCCGACAGAGCCGCGACGGCGGCGTCGCGCTGGCTCGGATCGAGCGAGATCCCGAGGTCCCCGGACGCTTCGTCGACGAGGCGCTGCGCCTCTTCGGGCGTGTCGATCGCGGGGCGCGCCTCGGCCATGAGCATCGAGATCCGGTCCGCGATCTCGCGTTCGTCGCGCAGCAGCGGGATCGGATAGATCAGGTTCGTCACCGGATCGTGCGCGTGTGTCCGCCCGTCCGCCACCTCGTCCAGTTCGGCCCGGACGGCGTCGGCCGTGACGCCGATCTCGTCCGACACGATCTCGACGAGCATCGACGGGGGCAGGCCGCAGTGTCCGCCCTCGCGCGTCCTGGTGTCGAGGAAGAAGCGCAGGGCCGCCCGTATGCGCTTGGGATCCCCGAGCCTGTGGCCGGCGGTGTGCGCCACCTCGTCGGCGGACCGGAAGGCGATTCCTTCGATCGTCTCGGCGAGGATCCAGGGATTGTCCTCGATGATCTGCTTGGACCGGGCGCCGAACTGCTTGATGATCTTCTTGATGGTCAGGGGGCCGACGCCGAAGCGGCCGAGCCACGCCACGAGTTCGGCCTGGCCTGCGTTCGAAGCCCAGGCCTCGGCGATGGCGTTCGCCTTTTCACGGGGGACGAACTTGGCCAACGCCTCCGCATCGCCCACGACGTTCTCGAGATCCTCGCCGAACGCCTCGGCCAGCTTGTTCGCCGTGGCGGGGCCGACACCTTTGACGCTCTGGTTGCGGAGCCAGCTCACGATGCCCTTGGCCCCCTTCGGAAGCACGGGAGTCATCACGGCCGCGCGGAAGGTGCGCTGTCCTTTGTACATCCCCCACTTGCCGTGGAGCACGACCTGTTCCTTCGCCTTGGGCCTCGTCGTCGGATGCGTCGTCGAGAACTTGAACTCTTCGCCGGCCGCGTTCTTCGCGAGATAGACGTAGTAGCTCCGGTCCGAGCTCTCGTGGACCTCGCGGACGATGCGGACCGTCATCTCGACGGTCTCGACAACGGGCGCCGCCCGCGGTGTCGCTTCCGGGACGGGCTCGGCGGCCCGGCCGCCGGCCGCCGGGGGGCGGACCTGGACCTGCGGGGTCATGCGACGTGCCGGCCCTGCCGCTGCCGCGACGGCGTCCGGAGGAACCTGGGGAGCGGGTGCCGATGCCTGGGGACCTGCTAGCGGAACCTGGGGAGGCTGAACCCTGACCGCGGACGGCGGCGCCACTATTCTGGGAGGGCTCGACGGCAGTCGGCGTGCCGGAGTGGCCGCGACGTGGCCGAACAGGTCGCCGATCGGAGCTTGGCCAGCTGGCTGCGGCGCCGGTCGGAGGGCAACCGTAGGGACCTGGGAGGGCGCAGCGACCTGGGAAGGCGCGGGTGCCGAGACGGACGGAGGCGTCCGGGCGTGATGCGGCGCGGCGACGGGAGCCTGCGGCCTCCGCAGCATCAGAACGCGAGGCAGCGCCTTCGCCTTCGTGTCTTCGTCCACCGGCATCGATGCTCCTTGGTTCCTTCGTAGACGCCTTCCTCGCACGGGAAAAGTCCCTCCTGTTGACGAAGGAACGGAAAAGCCAGAAGGTCTGGATGCATCTCCGGAAGGCACGTCATGCTCAAAAGGGTGGGATACCTGCTTTTGCTGTTGGCGTTGTGCCACTGCGAAGCCGTGGCGGCCGCCGCGCCGTGCGAACCCGGCCCCTATCTCAAAGGGGTTCCGTTCCTTGCCGAGCAGATGACGTCCTCCACCGCCGCGGACGGCCGCGTGGTCTACAGGCACAAGGAGGATCCGCGCATCGAAGTCGCCTTCGCGACGACCTCAAGCGAGGCCGTCTCCGCCACGACCCGGCTCGGCTTCGCGGCGGAGATCTCCAGGCGCATGGCTCCCGAGGAGGCCGCATCGCGGTCCCGCGGCGGTCAGATGCTGGTGGCCGCGATACCGTTCTCGCCCGCAGCCTACCGGGTCGTGCGCCGCGGGGACCCGGAGATCGGCTCCGATCTGATCGCCGGCAGGCTGGTCGTATACGTGAGCGCGGGATGCGAGCTGGTCGCGACCTATGCGGCGCCCGACGCCATGGTCCTGCGGGCGCGGTTCGGCGAGGTCGTCGGAGCTATCGACGCCGTGCGCGACGCGGTCGGGCGCATGGCGCCCTCGATCCAGCTCCGCGACGAGAACAACGCTCCCCGCGGCGGTCTCGCCTACATGGTCGGCATCGGCCTGCCGGCCGTCGCGGCGATCATCCTCTCATTCCTGCTCAACCGGTCGGTGGCCAAGGGCAAGCCAGGGGCCCTGTCGAAGGCGGCGATGATCTTCGTGGCCGCCGCCTCGGGCATGGTGATGCTCGGATCCGCCTACGCCGGCTTTCCTCCCGCGTTGCCGCCGGAGATCGGAGCCCTGATCCTGACCGTCGCCGCGAGCGCCGTGCTGACGTCGTTCATTCCATCGGGCGTCCCGCTGAGGTTCGCGATCGCCTTCGGGTGCGCCGCCGGCTTCGCCATCGTCGGGTACGCCGTTCTGGGCTGGGTTCCCGAACCCTACGGAATCGCCCTCGCGGGAGCCTGCATCTGTCTCGGATCGATCCTGGCCGCCCTGTGGTGGACCCGGGCCACCGGCCGCTTCATGAGGCCGTTACGATGATCCGCAGCCGAATGCGGGGCTCGCGGCTCGCGGACGGGCAGACCACAAGCGGTCCGGCCCCGCCGAGCATTCCGGTGGCAGCCGCCGGCGAGATGATCGCGCAGTTCCTCGCTTCGCCGGAAATACAGGCGCGCAGGGCGGCGCGGGATCAGGAGCGTTCCCTACGGCGCGACGCGGCCATCGCTGAATACGGGTCCGAGGAGGCCGTTTGGCGCCCCTGTCAGGCGGAGGCGTCCCTTGAAGCGGCATGTAGGCCGCTGATCGTGCTCAAGCCGACCTGGGGCAGCGACCACGTTACCCTGATGGGGTGGGACGGAGGCCGCTTCCGACGGATGCCGCCGGAGGTGCGCGAGGCCGTGGCGGAGGCCAGTCCGGTTCCGGACTCCGTGCGCGAGGCATGGAGGGAGCTCGGCCACTGGGAGAAGCGTCGCGAGGACCGCCGGGCGTTCTTCGAGGATTTCGAAGAGGACGCCTGGGTGAAGGCCCGCATCGCCCTGCTGGAGCACCTCCTCGACAGCCTCCCGGCCGCATCGCTCAACGACGTCCGGGCCCGGCTGGACTGGATGCAGCATCTCAACGCGATCGGGGTCGCCAGGGGCGGCCCCGAGGACGGAGATCTGCTGGCAACGCTCCGCGCCGACGTCGAGAGGATGGGTGACCTGATCAGAGGTCTCGCGGCCGAACGCGGCTGACGTCGGACGGACGCGGGCGACGCGGCCCCGACCGTCAGCCGCCGCCGGCGAGACGCTTCGCGGCGGCCCGCACGGCGTCGACGCCCACGTCCTCGGTGAGGATCTCCATGCGGCCGTCCCGCACGACCGCGAGCGCGGGCAGGCTCCGGATGCCGAGCCGGGCGGCATCGCTTCGGGCGCGCTTCAGCAGCGACAGCGCGAACGGGCGGTTCTCCTCGCGGCCCGCTGCGACGTCGCGCCCGGCGAGGAGAGCGTCCCGCCGCTCGTCGTAGCGGCCGGTGCTCTTGTATGCGTCGAGCGCCGCGACCGAGATCGCCACGCCCTCCGCGGTGAGCGGCATGTCCCGGTGGACGACGCGGATCTCGCCAGACCTCGCGAGATCGTCCAGGGCACGACCCGCGGTCCTGCAGGGTGCGCAGGTGTAGTCGACGAATTCGACCACCGTCGTGGGCGCGTCGGACCGCCCGGTCACGGGCGCGTCGTCCGGAACGATGCCGAGGCCGGCGTCGGCCCTTTCGGCGCGACGGAAGCGCAGGAGCGTCTCCACCAGGATCTCGGGATCCGCGCGCAGCCGGGCGACGATCTCGTCGACGATGGCGGCCCGGTCGGCGCGCGACAGGCGCGGCGCCGCATCCGCGGCCGGGTTGAGCGCGCCGTCGGCTGCCGTGCAGACGCCGGTAGCCGAGAGCAGGAGCGCGGCCGCGCAGAAGTGTCGTGCAAACATCTCGGTCGGGCGTGTCGAAGGACTGGAACGACATCCTTTCCTTCGTCGCCCGCGCCGTCAATCCTTCGACGGCCCCGTGGTTACCGCCATTGCGACGCGCCGCCGGCAAGGGACCGGTGGATCGGCCTCCGCAACGGCCCGCAGGAACCGGCATGGCGCCTTGCGTCTTGCGGGAACGTGGACTGAGATCTCGCCTTCGGGAGGGCGCGAGGTCCTCCGAGAGGGTCGGCCATGGCGATGGAAGGCGTTGCGGGCAATCCCTGGGCGATCCTGGGCGTTCCGTTCGGATCCTCCCGCGAGGTCGCGCGTGCGGCCTACCGGCGCCTCGCCATGAATTCGCATCCCGACCGCAACCCGGGCGACGAGAAGGCGGCCGCGGCGCGCCTGGTCGTCCTGAACGCGGCCTGGGCCGAGATCTCCAACGCTCCGAAGCCTGTCCGGCCGACGAGTCCCTTCGCGGCGGCCTTCGAGGACCTGGTCCGGGAATCCGAGGACTTCGAGGCCGCGCTGCGGCCCGGCGTCCCGGAACGCGGCCCAGACGCGGAGGCCGTCGTCCATCTCGGCTTCGCCGAGTCCCTCTCGGACCGGCAGCATACCATCACGGCACGCGCCGCGGACGGGCGCGTGCGGACCACGACCGTGGTCATTCCGGGCGGGGTGGCCGACGGCGAGTTGGTCGTCTTCCGGGGATTGGGCGAGCCCGGTCGGGCCGGGGGCGGCAGAGGGGACCTCCGGCTGAAGGTGGCGGTCGAGCCCGGCACGGGGTTCGAGCTGAAGGGTCTGGACGTGCACCGGGAGATCAAGCTGCCGGTCTGGGACGCGGCGCTCGGATGCGAACTTGCCGTGCCGCTGCCGCGCGGGGGCACCCGCCACCTCCGGCTGCCGCCCGGATCCGCGGCGACGGTCGAGTGCAGGCTCGTCGGGGAAGGGGCCTCGACGGGCGCGGCCCGGGGGGACTACGTCGTGCTGGTCTCGGTCCAGGTTCCGGATGCCGTCTCGGACCCGAAGCTCTCGAAGCTGTTCGCTGCGATGAGGCCCGGGCGGCTCGTGGCGGCCTGAAGTTCAGGCCGCGGAAGGATCGAGGGCCGCGGAAGGATCGAGGGCCGCGGGCGTCTCGATCTGCAGCGTCGGGTCCGCCAGAAGGCGCCTCGCGCCCTCCTCTCCGATCGCCTGGACCGACGTCCCGCGCTCGACCGCGAAGCTCAGCGCCGCATCGACGATGGCTTCCTCGAACCAGCCCGCGAGGCCGTTCAGTCCCCTGCGGGAGGGTCGCGTATCCTCGCCGCTTCTGGGTTTGGCGCGCCGCATGGACCGGACGAACATCCGCCGGTGCTCCACAACGAAGAGCGGCGGATGGCCGAGGGGCTGCAGGCCTTCGTTGATGCAGGCGGCGAGCACCTCCTGCATGGTCCGCTCTTCGTCGCGGGCACGCGCCCTGAGTCGTCCCAGGACGTCGGGATCGAGGAAGACGACGATCTGCTTCTTCCCGGCGCGGCTGGAGGGCCGGCCGAATCCGGGCGGTGTTCGCACCTGACGGAGCTCCTTGCGTCGGATCAGATTGACCGGATCGTCGCGGCGGGCAAGCCGTTCCTTCGTCTTGCCACCCGAGATTTCCTGGTCCATTCCTTTGATAGGTACCTGCGCCGGCCTGGACGGCCGCGCCGCGCTCGAACGCGAAGGATCGTCATGCAGTCCGCAGTCATGCCCGTGGCCACCGAGGCTGCCGTCTACGACGCCAGCTCCATCCAGGTCCTGGAAGGGCTCGAGGCCGTGAAGAAGCGGCCCGGCATGTACATCGGCGACACCAACGACGGCAGCGGCTTCCACCACATGATCTGGGAGGTGGTCGACAACGGCATCGACGAGTGCCTCGCCGGCCATGCGGACCGCGTCACCGTCACGCTGAACGCGGACGGCTCGGTCACCGTGACCGACAACGGACGCGGCATCCCGGTGGATCCGCATCCGAAATATCCCGGCAAGTCGGCCGCCGAGATCATCATGACCGTGCTGCACGCGGGCGGGAAGTTCGACCAGAACTCCTACAAGGTCTCGGGCGGCCTGCACGGCGTCGGCGTCTCGGTGGTCAACGCCCTGTCGTCGCTGCTCGAACTGACGATCTGGCGCGGCGGCCGGGAATTCCGGATGGCCTTCGAGCACGGCGATCCGGTCGGGCCCCTGCGCGAGGTCGGCGACGCCAAGGGGCGCCGCGGCACCTCGGTGACCTTCACGCCTTCGCTGCGCACCTTCTCGGGCGTCGTGGAGTTCAGCGCCGACCGCATCGAGCGCCGGCTGCGCGAGCTCGCCTTCCTGAACTCGGGCGTCCGGATCATCTTCCACGACCGACGGGTCAAGGACGTCGATCCGATCGAGATGATGTACGAGGGCGGCGTCGGCGAGTACGTCGGCTACATCGACCGGACCGCCGGGCGCGACCGGGTGATCGCGCGTCCCATCGTGGTCCGCGCGGACCGGACGGTCGAATACGAGGGCAGCTCGATCCCGATCGGGATCGAGGTGGCCATGCAGTGGAACGACTCCGAGACCGACCAGGTCCTGGCGTTCACGAACAACATCCCGCAGAGCGACGGCGGCACCCACGTCCAGGGCTTCAAGCAGGCCCTGACCCGCTCCTTCATGAGCTACATCGAGCGGAATCCGCCGAAGACGAAGACCGACCTGTCGGGGGACGACCTCCGGGAAGGCCTGACCGCGATCGTCTCGGTGAAGCTGCCGGACCCCAAGTTCTCCGCGCAGACGAAGTCGAAGCTCGTCTCGGGCGAGGTCCTGGGCCCGGTCCAGTCGCTCGTCGGCGAGGCGCTCGGCACGTGGCTCGACGAGAACCCCGGCGACGTGAAGAAGGTCCTGGAGAAGGCGGTCGAGGCGGCCGCGGCGCGCGAGGCCGCCAAGAAGGCGCGGGAGATGACGCGCCGCAAGTCCGTCATGGACGACGTGAACTCGCTGCCCGGCAAGCTCGCCGACTGTCGGGAGCGCGACCCGGCCAAGTCCGAGATCCTGATCGTCGAGGGCGACTCCGCCGGCGGCTCGGCCAAGCAGGGCCGGAACAGCGAGTTCCAGGCGGTCCTGCCGCTCCGCGGGAAGATCCTGAACACGGAGCGCGCCCGGATCGACAAGGTCATGAAGAACCCGGCCGTCGGAACGCTGATCAAGGCGCTCGGCTGCGGGATCGGCAAGGACAACCACAACCCCGACAAGGTGCGCTACCACCGCATCATCATCATGACCGACGCCGACGTCGACGGCGCCCACATCCGGACGCTGCTGCTCGCGTTCTTCTTCAGGCGGATGCCCGAGCTGATCCGGCGCGGCTACGTCTACAAGGCCGAACCGCCCCTCTACTCGATCGAGAGGAAGGGCCGGAAGACCTTCCTCCACGACGACGCGGCGCTGGACCGCGAGCTCGTCCGGCTCGGGTCCGAAGGTCTGGAGTACCGCCGCCCCGACGGTTCGATCGCCGCCGGCGAGGAGCTCGCCGCCGCCGCCCTCCAGGCGAAGGCCGACGGCCATCTCTTCACTGCGCTCGACACCGACGTGGGCTTCGCGCCCCTCAGCGACACGATCGCCATCTCGGGCGCGCTGACCCCCGGGCACTGGGAGGACGAAGGCGCCATGGAGGCCACCGGGCGCGAGATCTGCGCGCGCATGTCGGAGTCGGTCCCCGGCTCGCGCTGGTCGTGCGAGGTCGAGCCGACCGGCATCCGCTTCCGCTGGATCCTCAAGGGCGTCGCCTACGAGCGGACGGTGCCGAAGGAGCTGGCGGAAGGCGCCGTGGCCCACACGCTCCTGCGCCGGCACGATCAGATCGTCCGGTCCTACGGCCCCCGGGGCACCGTCTCGGACGCGGGCGGCGAGCGGCCGGTGCGCGGTCCCTCCGACCTGTACGGCCTCGTGCGCGACCGGGGCTCCAAGGGCATCACGATCGGCCGCTACAAGGGTCTCGGCGAGATGACGTCCAAGCAGCTCTGGGAGACCACCCTTGATCCGAGCGTCCGTTCTATCGTGCAGATCCGGATCGAGGATGCCGAGGCTGCCAGCGTGAAGGTCGACCAGCTGATGGGCACCAAGCCGGAGACCCGCAAGCAGATGCTGGAGACCCGCGGCCACCTCGCCGACATCGACGCCTGAGTCGGGCCCGGATCGCGGCATTCTCGCAACGACGGAAACCGCCATTTAACCCCGACGCCCCTCCGACGGTCCGGCACGCCGGGCCGTTGTTGCTTAGGCCACCTCCTTCGGCTAGGCCGGAACGGCGGTCGAAGGCAGCCAGCGGAAGCTCGGTTCGGCCGCCCGGGAGTGCAGATTGTCCAGGGTTTCGATCGGTCAGCAGGTCAAGGACTGGTACGGCGCCACCATCGCCAAGGTGGCCACGCACGAGACCGTCCGGGCGCTCGCGAGCCAGTGGCAGCACATCCGCGACGAGCGCGAGCCCCTGCTGGAGGACTTCTGGCACAAGCCGCAGTCGGGCATCGCGGACCATGCGATCGTCCTGCAGAAGGGGCTGAAGGACTACACCTACTTCCATCACGGGAAGGCGCTCCAGGAGAAGATCGGCTTCGGCATGCAGGGCAAGACCCTGTCCGAGCTGCGCACGCCGATCCAGCGGCGCATGCGGGAGGTCTTCGACCGGTGCACCGCCGACTACGTGCCCTCCTACTTCCAGTGCTTCGACGAGTACGAGGCCGCCGGAACGCTGTGGGGCTATCTCTGCCTGCCGGTCCGGACCTCGAGCGACATCGAGACCATGTCGCTCGTGATCTACTGCCACTTCATCGAGGACAAGCCGTCGATCTTCCGCTCCCTGTTCGACCGGTCGAGTAGCGCGGTCATCGTGGCCGAGCCCATCCCGAACCAGTTCGGGCAGATCGAGAACGCCTGGATCGTATCGCGCAACGAGAGGGGCGACCGGTACTGCCGCAACGCGGCCACCGACTCGTACGAGGTCCTGCTGCGCGGCACTCACCTCTTCAGCATCCCCAATGTCTGGGAGGCCGTGGTGGAAGCCGCGCCGCGTGGCGTCAGCCACATCACGATCCAGCCGCGGGAGCCGACGAAGCCGTCGCTCCAGGTGACCGTCGAGATGATCGACGAGCGGATCGTGCTGCGGATCACCGAGTCGGATCACGCCCCCCGGATGCTGTCCCTGGACTGACCCGCCGCCGTCAGGCCGCGAGGTCGAACAGATCGGCTCCCGCTCCGCAGTCCTTCTCCACGGCACGCAGGTGCGCACGCACGGCATCCAGGAAGCCGGGCGCGAAGTTCATCCGGCCGCGGTCGGCCCTGGCCAGGAAGCCCCGCGTCGCGCGCGCCGAGAGCGGCTGGGCGTCGCCGATGAAGGCCGATATCGGGAGCCGGTCCCGCCAGAACGGCAGCGGACCGATCTCCACGCGCATCCGGGGCGTGCCGGGCCCTCCCCTCGCGGCTCTGGGCCAGGTGCGGGGCGTCGCGTCCATCGGGCGCTCACGCACGTCGGCGATCCTTCCGTGGCAGGCGAGCCTTCCGCCGATCCATTCGGCGATCGGGAGCGCGACGGCGTTCCCGACGATGCGCCACCGGGCTCCGTCTCCGCCTGCCGGCTGGGTGGCGCCGGCCGTCATGCCCTGCAGCCGCTCCGCATCCCCGAGGGCGATGCGGACCAACCGGCCGTCGGGCAGCAGGACCGCCGGTCCCGACGGGATGCCCTTGGCGGATCCGCCCTGGATCGGCGGCGTGCAGTGCGGAGCCCAGCCCAGGCCGGACGCTCCCCGCGTCCAGTAGAACCCGACCGCGTCGCGTCCCAGGGAGAACGGCGCCGCGGGATCGGGCGCCTCGTCGGCGAACAGGACCTCCGCCGGATCCAGGCATCGCGAGGCGAGCATGAAGAAGCGCTCGCGGCGCTGCGGCAGCGCCGCCCGGGCGTCCACGATCCTGTAGGCCCAGCGGTAGCCGCGTTCCTCGAATGCGCGGGCCAGGATCTCGACCCAGCGGCCGCCGTGCAGGCGGACGATGTTGGCGACGTTCTCCAGAAGGACCGTCGGCATCGGGGAGGCGTCGATCAGTCGGAAGATCTCGCGCACCAGTCCCGACCGCGCGCCGTCGAAGCCCTCCTTCGGACCGGACAGGCTCACGTCCTGGCATGGGAACCCGGCGGAGAGCAGGTCCGCCGGCGGCAGATGGCGCATCAGTGAGACGTCGCGTTCGATGGCGACGCCCGGAAACCTCGCCGACAGGACGCGGCGCGCGGGCTCGGCGATCTCGCACAGCAGTTCGCAATCGTGGCCGCTTCGCGCGAGACCGGCCTCGAGCGAGCCCGACCCGGCGAACAGTCCGACAGTCCGCATGTGTTGGTTCCTTCCCCGGTGACCTTGTCACCCGCGCTCGGCAGGCGCAACAGGAAGGAACAGCACCCGACAACGAAGGAACGGATCGTTGACACCCCGACCGAAGCGGCGTTAGCTCGTCCGGAGCGATCAACGGAGAACTGGACATGGCGTCGGCAGCGGCGAATTCAGCCGAGCAGGCAGTACTGCACGTCGGACCGAGTTCGAAGCAGACGGGCGATCTCGTCCACGACGGCATCGTGATCATCGAAGGTGCTGTCACCGGGCGGATCCACGCCCGGGAGGTCCGGATCCTGGCCTCGGGCGTCGTCGACGCGAGCATCCACGCAGACGTGTTCAAGGTCATGGGTACGGTCCGCGGCTCCGTGAAGAGCGCCACCGTCCTCGTCGGGCGCGGCGCCGAGGTGGCCGACGCCGACATCCAGTGCGAGATGATCGGCATCGAGCCGGGGGCCCGCTTCGACGCGTCGACGCGGACTCTCCAGCCGGGCGCAGTCCCGCGGTTCGACTACGATTCCTCCTGGTCGCGCCTGAACCCCCAGGGCATGGCGCGCCCGGTCCACCCGCACGGCCGCGCAGGCTTCGCCGTGGTCGAGGGTGGCGCGGGCCGCGCGTTCCCGCGGGACGAGATCCCGCAGGCGTATCCCGAAGAGCGTTCCTTCCCCTCGTCGCGCATGTGACGCGCCGCAACAGTCACGACCGGAGCATGCCGACGATGGAAGTCGAAGAAGACCTCATCAATCCCGTGCGCGCGATCTCGTTGGAAGACGAGATGGACCGCTCGTACCTCGACTACATGATGTCCGCCGTCACGGCGCGGGCCCTGCCGGACGTACGCGACGGGATGAAGCCCGTACACCGGCGCATCCTCTACGCGATGGCCGAGAGCGGCTACACCGCGGACCGCAAGCACGTGAAGTCGGCCAAGGTGGTCGGCGACGTGATGGGTCAGTACCACCCCCACGGCGACAGTTCGATCTACGATTCGCTCGTGCGCATGGGCCAGCCGTGGTCGCTGCGCTACCCGCTCATCGACCCGCAGGGCAACTTCGGCTCGATCGACAACGATCCGCCCGCCGCGATGCGCTACACCGAGAGCAGGCTCGAGCGTCTCGCCGGCTGGATGGTCGCCGATCTCGACGAGGACGTCGTCGACTTCCGCCCCAACTACGACCACACCAGCCGCGAGCCGAAGGTGCTGCCGGCGCGGTTCCCCAACCTGCTCGTGAACGGTCAGATCGGCATCGCCGTCGGCCTCGCGACGAACGTCCCGCCCCACCATCTCGGCGAGACGGTCGACGCGTGCCTGCTGATGCTCGGCAATCCCGCGACCACCCTCGACGAGGTGCTGCGGGTGCTGCCCGGGCCCGACTTCCCGACGTCGGGCGTGATCCACGGCCGCACCGGCATCCGCCAGGCCTACGCGACGGGCAAGGGCGCGATCCGCGTGTCGGGCGAGGCGTCAGTCGAGACGTTCAAGGGCAACCGACAGCGGATCGTCGTGACCCAGCTGCCCTACCTCGTGGTCAAGCAGAGCTTCGTCGAGAAGCTCGCCGAGCTGGTCGAGGACGCGAAGATCGACGGCATCGCCGACATCCGCGACGAGTCTTCCGACAAGGTCGGGATCCGGGTGGCCATCGACCTGCGCAAGGACGTCGACCCGGCGGTGGTGCTCAACCACCTCCGCGAGAAGACCGACTTCGTCAGGAACTTCAACGTCAACATGACGTGCCTCGACAGCCGCGGCCGTCCCCGCCAGATGGGCCTGCTCCAGATCCTGGGCGAGTTCGTCCAGTTCCGTCGCGAGGTCGTCCGCCGGCGCACGCTCCATCGCCTCGAGAAGGCCCGGTCGGATCTCCACCGGCAGATCGGCCTCTACGCCGCGACGCTGCGGATCGACGAGGTCGTCGCCACGATCCGGGCCTCCAGCGATCCGGACGTCGCCCGCGCGGCCCTCCTGCGGATGGAGTTCGCGACGCAGGGCGGGTTCGCCCAGCTTCTGTCCGAGGTCGATCCCGACATCGAGATCGGCGAGACCTTCCGCCTGTCCGACGTCCAGGCCCGAGGCATCCTGGAGATGCGCCTCGCGCGCCTGACGGGACTGGAGCGCGACAAGATCGCCGACCGGGCCCGCGAACTCTCCGGCGAGATCCGGGGCCACCTCGAGATCCTCAACGACCGGACCGTGCTCGACGGCGTCGTCCGCCTCGAGTTCGAGGAGATCAAGGCGGCCTATCCCGACGAGCGCCGGACCCGGATCGAGGAGTCGGCGCTGGATGCCCTCAGCGACGAGGATCTCGTCGAGCTGAAGGACATCGTCGTCACCATCACCGCCGGCGGCTACGTCAAGCGCACCGACCTCGCCGCCTACCGTCAGGGCGGCAGGGCCGCCGCCAAGGAGGCGGACGAGGACGTCGTCGCCACGACCATCGTCTGCACGACGAAGACGCCGCTGGTGTTCTTCACGAGCCGGGGCCTCGCCCATGCGGAGATGGCCCACAAGCTGCCCGAGGCCGCGGCGAACGCCCGCGGACGGGCGCTCGTCAACTTCCTGGAGCTCAAGCCGGAGGAGACGGTGCAGGCGCTTGTCGCCCTGCCCGAGGACAAGGCCGCGCTCGACGCCCTCTCGCTGGTGTTCGTGACGGATTTCGGCACCGTCCGCCGCAACGACGCCTCCGACTTCGCCAAGGTGAACAAGGGCGGGAAGCTGGCGATCAAGCTCGAGGACGAGAACGGCGAGCCCAGGGGGCGCCTCGTGTCGGTCCTTCTGGTCTCCCCGGAGGAAGACGTGGCCCTGGCCAGCCGCGACGGTCTGTGCTGCCGGTTCAACGTCGGCGATCTGCGCGTCATGAAGAGCCGGGATTCCACCGGCGTCGCGGGCATCTCCCTCGGCCGGAAGGACAAGGTCATCTCGGTCGCGGTGCTGCGCCACTTCGAGGCCACCGGCACCGAGCGCGAGGCCTATCTCGCCGGCGGCACCGCCAAGGCCAAGGACGAGGCCACCGGCGAGATCGTCCCGTTCGAGCTCCCCTCGGACCGGATGCTGGCCATGCAGGAGGCCGAGCAGATGGTGCTGACGGTCACCGAAGCCGGCTTCGCCAAACGGACGTCCAGCCACGCCTACCGGATCACGGCCCGCGGCGGCCAGGGCGTCGAGGCCGCGAAGCTCGCCGACCGGACGGGGGATCTCGTGGCTCTGCTTCCGGTCGGGGAGAACGACGTCCTCGTGCTGACGACCGATGCCGGTAAGACGATCCGCGCGAACGCGGCCGACATCCCGATCATGGCGCGGGGCACGCAGGGCATGCGGGTCTTCGCGCTCGAGGGCAAGCAGCAAATCGTGTCCGTCCTGCGGGTGGCGGCCGATCCAGCCGCCTGATAATTCTCGGCAACTCACAAACATCTAAGGGCTGCCGGCGTTATCCGGCAGCCCTTCTTGTATAAGACACCAACCCTGGAATGATGCCGTCTCAAGAAATCATCGCGGCGACACGGTGACGATCCTCGGAGGCTTCTTATAGCTCTCCAAATCGAATGCGACTCTACTGCGACGGCCGACTTCTACTGGTTCAACCTTGCATGGCTCGTTGTGACCACAGGAGTCGACATGTACGACTATTTCGAAATCACAGCGATTATAGAGCGCGGCCTTATACGAGCCATATTTCCCCCGCGGAGGTCTAACTTTCAAATCGGGACAATTGGCTGCGGTCGCATCGCCCGCACTAGAATCGTTGTTTTGTCTCGCGCTTCCCGAGGCGGTAGGTGTATCGAGAGCCGACACGATCCTGCATGTACCTGTCGCCGAATTGCCCGGATCCGATACGGCTAACTGGCAATTATTGCCTGCGACGCTGAGGTTTATTGTCTTCACATTGGAAATTGTGATCGTTCCGGGCGACACGGAAACCATACTATCGGCATACAGTCCATTAGGGACACTAAAGTTTGGTCCGGACCGAGCATATGTCGCCGTCGCTCTGCCTGAGTTGACAATTACTCGCCCATTTTCTGTATAACAATAGGGCATAGCAGACGGGTCGCTAAGCAGTCGTTTTCCGCATGCCTTGTATGAATAGCGAACTTCGCCGCCTTGGGAACTATACGTGGCAGCCAAGATGATCCCACTCGAAATTACCAACACGCGAATCATATTCATAATCGTGGACACCTAGCTTCCGCGACTTGCGCCTGTACACCCACCAGAAACCATAAAGATGGTTCGAGCAAGAGCTCGACACCGGCATGCCCTTATGGTCTCGCCGTGTATATCGCATAACTGAGGTCGACGAAGCAACGCCAAGCATCAGCGCCGATGCAAAAAGGGTCACCGGAGCCAGGGACTAATTTATTTCTATATAGATGGCGACAAATATCCCGATCATTTAAAGGTCGGCGATAAGACAAAATGAGAACATTGCGCAATCTTTCGATGCACATAGCAGTCGGAAGTGCCTATCCGT
Organism: uncultured Methylobacterium sp.; assembly: GCA_963990595.1. Lineage (GTDB taxonomy): Bacteria > Pseudomonadota > Alphaproteobacteria > Rhizobiales > Beijerinckiaceae > Methylobacterium. The sequence continues at coordinate 38,639 of CAXDNE010000011.1, read as the reverse complement.
CTGGACACTCAAAATGCTTGTCCTGTGTGAGGGAGCCGCTTCGCCGACCGTTCGTGTTAGATATGGATCCGCAGGCCGTTTGATCGATGTCGCATCCAACTCTCGGCCTAAATGCTTCTTTGGAGGACACCATGAGGGAACGCCGGCTCCTCTTCTTCTTCGATGGCACTTCGAATAGCATTGGAAGCCCAACCCTCACACACCCCACGAATATTTTTCGACTAATCCGGGCATTCACGTTTGGCTTTAAAGATACGCCTCAGATATCGTTCTACTTCTCAGGGGTTGGAACACGCGGCGATCGTGTTTCCGCCATCACTGGCCGGGGCTTCGACGAAATAGTTGCCGAGGGCTATGTCAACTTGGCCTCCAACTATATGGATAACGACAGTATTTACATATTCGGCTTCTCGAGAGGAGCCGCTGCCGCCCGGGCGTTGACTGGTCTTTTGACCGATCCGGGATTGATTGGAGCAGACAGCCTCGCGGTGTTTCCGGACGTCTGGCGGTACTTTCTCAGCGATCCGGCCGTGAACGCCCGCACGCGCAGGACCATCAGAGACCGATTCAACGATAAGCTTTTTACGAAACCGCCCCGCGTAAAGTTTATGGGGGTGTTCGATACGGTGCCAGGATCCGACTGGGACCTCCTGAACCTATTTACCAAAGTGCGTTTCAAAAACTTGTCTCTGGATCAATCCGTGAATGCCGCAACGCACATCCTCTCAATCGATGATGATCGCGTTCCGTCGTTCACACCTTTACTTTGGGAGCGGGCTAACCACGAGCAGATCATGGAGCAGGTATGGCTGCCCGGCGTTCACGCTGACATCGGGGGATCGTCGGAGGGAGAGGTGATCGGCAATGTCGCGCTTCTGACGATGCTCGACCGGGTTCGGACACATTGCCCGGAACTCGAGCTCGACGAGGACTACATCGAATCCGTACGCGAGGAGCTTCGCAACGCCGCTAGCATTTCAATCAGCAGCGAGCGGAGCGGCCTCAAGCGGAAGTTCCTCAGGCGTGGACGACGAGTCGTCGGCGCGACCAGCACGGAATCCCGTGGAAAGCTTCTCGAACTCCTCAGCGGCAGAGAGTTCGCGATCAAAGGTAGGAAGAAATTCTACGCCCCTGAGGGCATGCCAGTGCTACCGCTGCTGGCCACCCGCGAGGATCGCCTGTTCGAAGAGGTCGTGGAACGGATCCTCGGACCGCGCTTGTAAGAGCGGGCGGCATCGGTTCCGTCAGGGCGGGGTCGAGCGTAGCGGAGGCGAAGCAGCAGCGGCCCGCAATTCCTCCGCGGTGCGCCGGACGTTCTCGAAGGAGACGAACCGGCCGTCCTCGTACCGGTGGAAGCGGACGCCATCCGACTCGGAGATGGTCGCGATCTGGCTGGGCTGCTCGTCCCAGCCGCGCTTCACGCCGATCTCCTGGGTCCGGACGTCGAGCAGGACGCGCCACTTCTTCTCGTCGTCGAACGAGAACACCAGGGTCCGGCACCCTTCCGTGTCCTTGCACGTGCTCGGCGACGTGATCTGGACGACCGTCTCCGCGAGGCCGTCTCCCGTCAGATCGATCTGACTGAACGAGAGCCCGATCGGATTGGTCTCGTGGAGTGCAGGCAGGATGTCGGCCAGCAGCTTGTCGCGCACGAGCACGTAGTCCGCGGCCTCCGCGTCCTGACGGATGAACAGCTGCAGCATCTTGAACCCGCGGTCCTCCGCCAGATAGGTGTCGATGTCCATGCCGATCTCGTCGGCGTTCCATTCGGTATTGACCCCGACCTCGTTCGACTTCCGCATCTCCTCGATGTCGGGGACGGTGCTGGAGGGCGGCAGCGAGAGCTCGCGCGCGGGGTCGGCCAGTGCGGGGCCGCAGGTCAGCAGCGCGACGGCCAGGATCGTGCGGAGGCGCGTCATCAGATCTTCGGCGAGCAGTTGTCGCGGACGCCCAGGTGGATGTGTCCGACGATCAGGGGCTGGGACTTCGTCTTGTACCACCACGGCGTGAGGATGCAGCGGAAGCCGACGCCGGGCCCTCTGGACGTGACCTGCAGGTAGATCGGATCGGACCGGTTGGTCCAATGGGGCTTCCAGGTGCCGCTCGATCCCACCCAGTTGGTGACGTCGAAGGCCAAGCCCTGGCCATGCTCCGAAAGCTTGCTCCTCGCCGAGGCGGAGCCGTTGTTGATGCCGCGGCAGACGAACGAGCCGTACGACGTCACCTTGGACACGCCGATCTGCGACGAGAGCTTCTCGAACGCCTCCGCGGTGCTGCAGTTCATGATGGTGCCGGGATTGGACATCTGCGTCCGGGAGAAGGACTTGACCGCAAGGGCGGTGGGGACGGTGCAGTTGAAACCGCCCTTGTTTTCCGTGATCTTGTTCATGCGCGTGAATTTCACACCCATCTTCTCGAGGCGGTCGTAGCAGCCGGGATCGTCCGCGGCGCCGGCCGGCGACGCCTTCGAGGCGTCGGAATTCGTGCCCGACCCGTTGCCGGAGCTGCCGCCCCTCCCCTCCAGGTCGTTCAGCTGGTTCGACGAATTGAATGCGGGCTCGTCCTTCGCCTTGGAGCAGGCCAGGACGTAGCTCCACGACATCGTGCCCTGAGCGTCGGACTGCTTCGCGCACTTGTCGCGGTGCTGGCCCATGCTCTGGCTCTTGGCCCACTTCTCGGCCTCGTCGCACCCCTTGGCGGTCATCATGTAGGGTTTGTAGGTGTTGCAGAAGGCCTGGATCTTCGCGGGGAACCGGCCGCACTCGACGCCCTGGATGATCTTCATCGTGGGCGGACAGGTCCGGGAGGCCGCGTTGGTGCTGCCCTGGTCGTTGGGCTTCTTGCCGTTCTTGCCGTCGCCGCTGCCGCTGCCGCTTCCGCCGCCTCCGCAGCTCCCGGAGCCGCCCGACGAGCCGCCCGATCCCCCGGTGATGGAGGAGACGTCGTAGCCGCTGCCGCCGGCGATGTAGTCGCCGATGCACTTGCCGTTGCCGTCCGTCCCGGCGCCACCGCTGCACGACATGCCGTTGTTGAAGAACTGCTTCATGCGCACGTTGCCGAACTGCATGCCCTTGAGCAGTCCGGATTCGGTGATCGTGGTGCCGTTGATCGTCTGGCCGACGTACTTGTCGAAGCCGAACGCCTTGACCTGACTCCAGTTGGATCCGAGGTAGGAGCTGTAGGCTGATTCCTGGGCCGAGGGGCTGTTCAGGAAGGCTTGACTGGAGTTGATCCCGTCCTTGCCGGACCACGTGATCTTGTTGTCGTTGCTGTTGCCGTCCCGGACGGCGTATCCAGCCTCGATGAGAGCGGATTCGCCCATCTGGTACTTGCCGAGATAGCCGTACTGGTTCTGGGCCTGATATCCGCCCGAACCCTGGGATTCACTGCCGGCCACGTTGGCCTTGAATGCGTCGGCCCCGCAGTTCGCCGAGCCCGAAGAGGACGAGCCGTCGCTGCCCGATCCGGCTCCGCCGCCGCCCGTGGAACCGGCGTCCTGCCCGAATGCGAGGCCGGGGGCGAGCGTGGCGGCGACGAACAGAAGGATCGAGGCGCGTCTCATGGCTCACCGTCGAAAGGAACGAGACGAGCTTGGTTCCTTTCGACGATAAAATCCAGCCCGTTCCTTTGCTGGGCTACCGCTTCGGCGGGATCGCGTAGGGCCGATCGCAGGCCGTGAGCGTCTCCGCGTCGGCGGACACGAAATGCCCATCCACGTTGCTGCAGACGCGGCCGTCGAAGATGACCCGTCCGTCCTCGTAGATGCGCTCGGGGCAGTCCTGGTTGCCGCAGGTCGCGCTGCCCGAGATCATGGTGAAGGTCAGGGTGCGTCCCTCGGGGAATTTTACCGTCGTGGCCTCGATCTCGGTCGGAGACGCCGGCTGCACGAGCACGGAGGCCGGTAGGTCGGCGAGGTAGTCCTTCCAGAGCTTCGAGAATTCCGCATCGCTCGCCGGCTTGCGTGCGTACTGCAGCTTGAACGCGGGCACGGGCGCGCCCTCGCGCGTCAGCGACTCGGAAGTCGCCTGCCCGACGAGGGCGAGAAGAATGCCGCTCGCCGCGAGAGCCGTCTTGGCCTTCGAGAACATTGTACGGTCCTTTCAGTGTGGTGCAGTCCAGGTTGCGAGGTACCGCCCGTTCCTGCCGCAGTCGGCCTCGCGCTCGAACGCGATCGCCACGACGCCGCCGCCCAGGTCCCGGATCTCGACGCCGCCTAGGCGATCCAGGTGGCCGGAGACCGATCCGGCGGCCGCCGGCATGGCCGTGCCGGTCAGACTGCAGTCCGGAAGTTCCCGCGTCTCCCCGGGCAGCACCCTACGCGACGTGATGGAGAGATCGTAGCGGGCTCCGCGCCTCTCCAGATGAACGAACGGCAAAAGGAATCCGCCGGGCCGTGCCTCGTCGGCATCGTCCGTCTGGTAGGACATGAAAACCTCGGGAGCCGTCCACCACGGCCCGGCCGTCGGATCGGCCGGATCCGAGAGGACCGGCGACGCGGCGATGGTTGCGGCGGCCGCCGTCAGGGCCAGGAAAAAGCGCATGGGACGATCGTACATCGCGCTCGGCGCCTTCGGAAGACCGGTCCGCGCGAGAAACCGGGTGGGGGTTAACCGAAGTCCCGCAGAGAGGTGTTCGTTCCTTCGATGCGCTTGATCGCGAGCCCGTTCCGTGATGTGGTCGGAAGGATGCGAAGGAATGGAGCGGACGCACCGGACCGATGAAGCCGCTCTTCCGACCATTGGCGACCGCCTCCGCAGCGGCCCTTCTCGCAGGTTGCGTGCCGCAGGGCGGCCCGTCCGTCGGCCTGCAGCCCGACGTCCGGAATCAGCAGGCTGCCGGGACCTCGAAGGTCGACGCCGAGGTCCAGAGGATCTTCGCGGTGGCCGGCCTCGATCCCGACGACCCGCAGAAGGCGAAGCCGGTCGATCGGCAGGCGGTCGGAACGGTGCTGGCCGTCAGGAGCGGCGGCCGGAAGGTGGGCATGGCCGTCGCGAGACTGGGCCGCGACCAGATCGTCCTTCAGGATCCCGAAGCGGTGGCCCGCCTCCTGCCGGACGCGGACCAGGAGAAGCTCTCGCGGTCCCTCGGGGGCGTGATCCCGACGACCGGGTCCGTCGGAGGAGCACGCATCTCGTTCGACCGGCGTCACCTCGCCCTCGACATAGAGGCCGACCGGTCCTCGCCCGCCACGCTCCTGGCCTCGGCGCCGCTGCCGGCATCGCGGTTCGTCCCGTCGGGCCGCGTCGGCGAGCCGATTCCGGCCGATGTCGTCGCCTCGATCCGCGCCGGGCGCGATCCGGTCCGGGCCTCCGAACCCGAGGTCGCCGAGAACGCGGCGGCCGGCCTTCCGCAGCCTTCGGCGCCGCAGCCGCAGCCGGCCGGCCGAAGCATCTTCGCATCGCTGTTCGACACGCGCCCCCTGGCCGCCGCGCCCACCGCGGCTGCGCCGACCGCCGCAGCATCTGTTCCCGTCGCCGAGCCGGTCCGGCCGCCGGCTCCGCCCGAAGAGCGGCCGACGGGACTGCGCGTTCCCCCTGCCCTGGCGACCTATGCGTCGGGCCCCGCGGTCGTCACCGTCGAAGACGACTTCTACGCGTCCGCACGACCGGGTAGGGCGGCCAACGCCATGGCGTATGCGCCCGCCGCCTCTCCGGCCCCGCACGCCGCCGCCCTCGCGGCCGAACCGGATCAGGGTGCGCCGGCCTCACCGACGGTCAGACGCTGGTAGTCCGACGGCGCGGTCGGATCGGGCGATCGGCGGATCCGATTGCGCCCGGTCGCGCGCCGGCGTCCAGGCCTCATCCCGTCGATGACGTTCTCGCTCCGGCGTGCCGCCGCTACCTGCCGGCATCGGCGGACTGCACCCTCCCCTTCGCCAGGTACACCACGTAGTTGGCGACCACCTTCTTTACGTAGTTGCGGGTCTCTGAGAACGGGATCTCCTCGATCCAGTCGACGACGTCGACGGCTCCCGTCCGGGGATCGCCCCGGGCGGCCAGCCACTCGTTCACCCGTTGCGGGCCGGCATTGTACGCCGCCACGGCAAGGACCGGATTTCCGGCGAACTGGGCGAGCAGGCCCGCGAGATAATTCGAACCGACGGCGACGTTGTAGTCGCGGTTGATCCGCATCTGCACGGGGTCGATGGCGATGCCGGCGCGCCGTCCGATGTGCTGCGCGGTACCGGGCATCACCTGCATGAAGCCCTGCGCGCCCTTCCCGCTCTGCTGGATCTGGTCGAACTTGGACTCCTCGCGCGCGACTGCCCAGACGAGCTCGCGCGGCCCCCGCGGATCGGTCCAGCCGACCTTCACCTGGGGCCAGCCGCAGTCCACCAGCGAGATGCCGCTCCGTTCGCCCTGGCGCGCCATGTCGACCGCGAAGTCGTAGGCTCCGATCTCGCTCGCGACGCCGCATCCGATGACGAGGCGGCGGGCGTCACCCGCGGAGATGCGCTTCAGCGCCGCGTTCCTGACGGGCTTGTTGCCGGCGATCTGGGCGGCGCGCGCCAGCTGGCCCTCCGGCGTCGCGAGCGCCGCCTGGATGTCGGATGCGTTCGCTAGCCGGCGGGCGGCCGCCGGCAGCTCGATCTTCACGCCGGTCCGGGCCGCGGCCGCCTGGCCGTAGAAGGTGTGCGCGTGCTGCGCCGAAGCGAGATAGGCCTTCCTGGCGTCGTCCGCGCGGCCCATCGCGGCGAGCGCCCTGCCGAGCCAGAAGCCTGCCTTGGACTTCTCGGCCGGCTCGTCGGTCAGCAGCGCCATCTGCTTGAAGTGCTCGGCCGCGATGTCGGGCCGGTTCAGGTAGCGGAAGGCGATCATGCCCGCCAGGAAGCTCCCGTCCATGGCGTAGCGGCCGGCGGCGACGCTCCTGGCGGAGGCGTAGGCATCGACGATCGCGCCACGATGCGCACCGTCGAGCACGGCGTTGCGGAGCTTGGCGAACTCGCGACTCTCGGCCCTGCCCTGGACCGGCGCCAGGAGAACGACGACCGCGGCGGCCGCAGCGAGCAGGTGCTTTCTCATACGGTCTCCGCCAGTTCGGTCGCCCGCGAGACGAGCCGCGCGATCGCGTGGTTGAGTGCCAGCTTCGCGGCGTCGCCCGGCGCGGAGCGCGGGACGCGCCCGACCTGGACGAGGCTCTCGCCGTCGGCGCCGACCGCCTCAATCACGAACTCCTCCTCGTCGGCCGTGACGATGACGTCCAGGAACGTGACGGAGTCGCCGGAGAGCGCCGGGGACAGGGTCCGAAGGGAGGCCAGCGCCTTCCCGACCATCCCGAACACGGTCGCGAGCTCGGCCGCCATCACACCGCCTCGGCCGCCCGGGGACAGACGAACGTGCGGTTCTTCTGCTTGTCGTCGCGCTGCTCGAGGATGCCGGCGGCCTTCAGCCTCAGGAAGATCAGCCCCGCTCCGCGGCCGGTGATCGCGAGTGTTCTGGCCGCGTTGCCGATGGAGGAGACCGGGTGGGAGAGGAGGTAGTCGACCGTCGGCTCGATGAGCGGGGACCGGCGGCGGTAGCGACGGTTGACGTCGGCCAGGAGGTTGCGGCGCAGCCGCTCCACGTCGCCGATCTGCCGGACCGCGGCCTCCAGGTCGGCACGCCAGTGCGCGAAGAGCACGGCATGGAACCCGTCGCGGTCCTCGGCGGCATCCCTGAGCGCGGACCGGTTCAGCGTGATGCCGCGGGAGAGGCCAGCGGGGAAGCCGATCGTCCGCTCCGACAGGCGCAGGGAAAGCAGCCGCACCAGACGCCGGGCGTGGCGGTCCGCCTGGTTGAGTTCGGGACGCCGGTAGATCCACCGGAGGAATTCGGCCGCGTCGGCCGGCTCGGCGGTCCGCTCGGCCTCGACCAGCGCCTCCGACATCGCCTGGACGATCGACTGCAGATCAGCCGCCGTCTCGGCACGGCTGGCGGAGGGGTCCTCGGGATCGGGCCGGAGCGACCGGCCTCCGCCGAGGATGCCCGTCGCCAGATCGTCGGCCATGTCGAAGAGTTCGACCGGCCCGAGGGTCGCGCCCCTAAGGCCCCGTTCGCGGAGAAGCGCTCCGTGCGCGGCCCTCGCGAAGCGTGCGTTCTTCTCGACGTGGGTGGCCGTATCCTCGGACAGGATCCGGCAGAGCTCGGTCATGCCGACCGGAGCGAACCCCTCCGCCTCGGTCGCGTAGAGCGCCTCGCGCCGGCGGCGGAGGGCGTCAACCGGCCCGGCGAGGCCTGAGGCGTCGTAGGCGGCCGAGGCGCGTCCGGCATGGAAGACCGCCTGACGAAGCGCCGTTGAAGGAGAGGATTCGATCGCGAGGGTCACCCATCCGAGATGACCCGGATCCGGAGGCTTGTCGAGCCATTCCTTCGCGGTCGATTTCACTCCTTCAAAAGCAGAGAGCCCGGGCGTTCGGCCCGGGCTCCTCGAAGTCGTTCGATGGCGAGTTTCAGGCGAAGGCGGCCATCTGGGGAGCCGGGCGGATCTCCTCGCCGGTGAGGGCGTGCCCGCGCTCCACGAGCTCCTTGACGCTCTGGCCGATCGTGGCCGTGAGATGGGGCAGCGGGTACCAGCCCTGCAGGCTGTCCTCGAACAGGTCGACGACCAGACGCTCCAGCACCGCCTTCTCCGTCTTCACCCGGGTCTCGAAGTCGAAGAGGTTCTGGAGGCTGCGGCGTCCGTCGACCTCCTCGTAGGTCCGGTAGAAGGCGTAGTCGAGGATCGCATCGTAGAGATAGGAGTGCTCGAGCTCGTTCGGGCCGGCCTCCAGCCGCCAGTCGTTGCGGTTCGACAGCAGCAGCAGCATCGCGGCGGAGGTGAAGAGGAAGGCTCCCTCGACCCCGGCGTGACGGGCGTCCGCCTCGCGCTCGTGCAGGACCTTGCCGATGATGCGCGAGCACACGAGGTCGCTGAGCGTGCCGGAGCGGGCGAGGGCCTCGAGGTCCATGTCGTGGCCGACCTCGACGATGATGTCGCCGGTGCTGGCGGAGGGGACCGCGTTGTCGCCGGCGCGAGCGGTGCGGTGGGTGACCGCGGCACCCTCGACCGCCACGACGTGGAAGGAGGCGGACTGCGGCGCGATCATCTCGCGGAAGGTGGCGCTCAGGATCCGGATGGCCTCGGGCATGAGGCTGCGGGAATTCGTGTTGGCGGCGTCGGCGACGTTGGCGGCGGCAGCGGGAACGACGTGAAGAATCGGCATCGGAACAAGTCCTATTCTTATGACTGATTGGAGATGAGCAGACGGGCTTGAAAATCGCCAACGGCCGGTCGCAGACGCACGGTCCCCGAGGGGGCGGACGCTGCATGCTCGCAAAGACGGGTGAGTTTCCGATGTCGTTTCGACGCGCGCGGAAGCGCGGTCGGTCGTGACGCCTGTGCGCCCCGACAGTCGGCCGGGAGGGAAAGCCCGGCGACCAACGGAAGTCCGCCTTTGGAACGCCGCCATCGAAGCCCTGGAAAAAGGGGTGGGCCCCGACGGTCGCAAGAGAACGAAACGTCTCTTGTGTTCCGTTTAGTAGGATCAGTTCAGAAACTGGAACTGGTTATAGCGGCGCTTCGGACGGCGGGAAAGCCCCCATTTTCGGGGACGCGCGCGACGCGGTTAACGGTCCTGGGGGCCGATAAGCGCCGTTATAGGCCCCCAGGTTCGGGGGCCGGGCCCGGAGGCCTTCACGGGTCGATCCGGCTGGTTCCAGCGTCGGATTCGGCTTCCGTTAAGCCTGATAATCGATGCTCGTTAACGGAACGTTACCGCCCTAGAGTTCCCTTGCGAGGGGTTCGCGAGCGGTCTTCCGGCACGCCCTTGCGCGTCTCGCTCCGCCGACTCATCCTCCTTTGATCGCAGGAGGTTAGTGGTGTCGGCAGGCTCGCTTGCCATGGTCGTCGAGACGGATCCGGCACAGGCGCACGCCCTGGCCGCGCCGGAGATCCGCGCCCGCTTCTCGCGTCTGATCGAGGACGGCACGCCGCCCAACACTCGCCGCAGCTACGCGGCGGATCTGCGCTACTTCCGATCCTGGTTCGAGATCTCGGGCTTCGGCGAGCCGTCGCTGCCGATCCGGTCCGACATCCTCGTCCGGTTCGTGGTCGACCACGTGGAAGGGCTGCCCGAGCAGGTCGACGCGGCTCTGGTCGCCGCCGGCGTCAAGACGCGTTCCGGCCTTCCGCGGATCGCGACGGTCAGCAGGAAGATGGCGGCCGTCGCGTCCTGGCATCGCACGGCCGGATTCCGTTCGCCTCTCGCCGACGGCCCGGTCCGGGAGGTCATGCGGCGGGCACGCCAGGCGGCGGCCCGTCGCGGTCAGCGTCCGAGGAAGAAGAAGGCGGCGCTACGCGAGACCGTCCAGGCCCTGCTGGCGAACAGGTCGGCACCGACGGCCGCGGACGTGCGCGACGACGCGATGATCCTGTTCGCCTTCGCGTCTGGCGGGCGCCGCCGCTCGGAGGTCGTCGAGGCGCGGATCGAGAACCTGGAGGAGATCGACGGCGAGTACGTCTATCGCCTCGGCATCACCAAGACCGAGCAGGAAGGCTCGGATCGGACGGTACCCGTCGCCGGACGTGCCGCGGCTGCGTTGAGGGCGTGGCTCGCGCTGGTGGCCGAGACGGAGGGGCCGATCTTCCGGGCGGTCGACCGGCACGGCAACATCGGGCGCACGCCCCTGAACGGTCGGGCAGTGGCCCGGGTCGTCCAGCGCAGGGCGGCCGCGGCCGGCCTCGACGCGCGGATCTACGGCGGACACAGCCTCCGGTCGGGCTTCATCACGGAGAGCGGCCGGCAGGGGAAGAGCATCTTCGACGCGATGCAGCTCTCCGGCCATCGGAGCATGCAGACCGTCGCCGGATACCATCAGGCCGGCACCGCGCTCGCGAACGAGGCGGGCCGGCTGTTCGATCTCTGAGTTCAGGCGGTCGGTGCGGCGGCCGGGGCGAGGTCCCGGGCGATCGCGGACGCTTCGAACCGCGCGATCTTCTCCGGACCCATCCGGCTCCAGGCCGCGCGGGCGATCGCCTGCAGATCGCCGAACTCGTGGTCGGGATCCTCGTCGGCCCCGTGCTGCTCCGCGGCCAGAAGCCAGGTCGCCGGATCGGCCCGATCCAGCCCGGCCTGCGTATCGAGGAGGTTGAATTCGAGATTGTCGCCGACCTCGTCGTCCGCCGCGACGGCGGCGCGCGCCTCGGCCCCGAGCAGGCCGGCGGCGGTCGTCACGATCGACCTCAGGGCGTCGAGCTCGCCCCTGCTGCCGCGTCCCCTCGCCTCGGCGGCGTCGATGTACGTCTCGATGTCGGCCATGGCGTCCTCCGCCCTCCTCGGAACTAGGGAGCCGGCCTGGCCGGTTCTTCTCCCTCGTCGTCGTCCTCATCCCCATCCGGCGCGGGGCCGAGTTCATCGGCGAGCTCGGCCTCGGCCGCATCCGAGTCCCACTCGTCCACGGCCGACCAGCGGAGGAGCATCGACGCCAGATCGACGTCCGCGGTCGGAGCGTCCGTCGTCGTGGCGATCTCGTCGAGCGTGTGCCACGCGTGGTCGGACGAGTGCCAGAAGCCGTTCGAAACCGTCTGGAGCATCGGCATGCCGACGTCCCGGGGTACGAACTCGCCCCCGGAGGCCAGCTTGCCGACGAGCATCGCCGCCTGATCGGCCGTGATGCGCCCGGCGAGGACCATGGGCGAGGTGAACTTGTGGTTGGTGCCGTCGGTGTAGGTCACGACGAGGCGCGTCGCCTCGCCTGGCCCGTCGATATCGATCCTGGGCTCGCGCATCGACGCCTCACATTCCCGGCCGCGGCGCGACCGGCTCGTCCGGCTGCGCGAAGGCTTCCGCCGGATCCCGGCCGACGAAGACGGACTCCAGCATGTCGATGCGGTCGCAGTCCAGCTCGCGCGTCCCGTCGGGAGCGAGGATGGCCAGGACCTGGGCGGCCTCGCGCGGGAGCGCCTCCATCAGGACGTCGCCGGGCCGCGGCCCGGGTTCGTCGTCGAGCGGCTGCACACGGGTCCTGGCTCCGGCGTAGACGGCGTCGACGGCGGAGATCGCCGCGTCCATCGAGCGGTTGACCTCCCGGATCCAGCCCGGGGTCATCTTGCCCAGCATGAACGTCAGGGCGCCGGCGAAGCGCTCGTTGTGCGCGTCCGGAGCCACGACGTGCGCGACCTCGTGCATGGCCCGCGAGACCATGTCGGAGCGGTCGGCCGCCTGGGACGGGTTGAAGGCGAGGGAGAAGTCCTCGTCCTTCAGCGGATTGAGGAGGAAGTATCGCGTCTCGTCGGAGTCGTCCGGACGCGTGAAGATCGCCAGAGCATTGGACCACCCGTTCTCGCCGGTGTGCGGCTGGTGCTGCCACTTCGGATGGGCGAAGTAGAAGCCCGCCGCGTAGGGGAACGGCTTCTGGCGGGGCTGGGTCTCCATCAGAAGATCGACGCAGGCGTCGATCGCGACCTGCCACATCGCCAGGATCTTGCGCGGGCGCATGCCCTTGCCGCTCGCCGGGTCCCAGCCGCGGGGGTCCGCCCGGCCGATCGCGGACAGGAGCTTCGTCCGCCGCTCCCTCGCGACCTTCTCGCCCAGCCGTTCGGCATCGGGCCTGAGGTTCTCCTTCAGGATCGGAATGTCGTGCAGATCGCTCAGCTTGTCGGCATGACGCCGGGATTCGTCGAAGTCGGCCTTGGCGCGCCGCTCGCGCAGCTCGTTGCAGAGGAAGGCCAGCATCTCGCCGCCCGCGGCCTCGAGCGCGGCGCTCTCGCCGTTCCTTTGCAGCGTGGTGACGAAGTTCCGGGCCTGGAGTGGGTCCTCCCATCGACCGAGGAAGGTGTCGTCAAGAACGGTCGACTTCCTCAGGGCGTCGAAGAAGGCCGCGAAGTCCGCATGGGGAACACCCCCGATCCCGACCTTCAGGAATTCGTCGAAATCGTACTTGTTGTAGCGGACGTAGGTCCGCTTCTGCACCTGCGGGGCCGGAGCAGCTGTTCCGCCCGCGCCGGCCTCCGTCGCTCCCGGAGAGGACAGGGCCGAGGCGGCGAAATCGACGGAGAAGTCCATCTCCGCGCGACGCGCCACGCGACGGCCCTTCCCTCCCGACAGCACCGTGAACTGCTTCTCGTCGCGCTTCTCGAGCGCGGCCCGGGCATCCGTGCTCATCAGCTTCTGGAAGTGGTCGACGGCCCGCTGGTACGGCTCCTTCAGCGAGTCACGGTTCGAGGTCATGACCTCGCGGGCCAATGCCGGCACCAGCTCGATCACGAGGTTCTTCGGCGAGTCCCACAGCGTGCGCTTGAACATCGATGCGCCGGAGACGCGGACGATCAGGTCGTTGCCGGCATCCTCCGAGACCAGGATCTTGCCGAAGGCGACGTCCTTGCGGCCGTCGGGCCTGTCGAGGATCTTGATGCGGGGATCGTCCTTCCAGGCGTCGAGCACCTCCTGCGGGTCCAGGGTGGCGAAGATGTCCTTGCGGGCCTCGCGCTTCTTCGCCGGCCTGACGCGCTCGACGCCGTCGATGAAGACGCGGCAGCGCAGGTCGCTCTGGGAAAGGTACTGCTCGAGCTGCCGCCGCATGTGTTCGACGGTCGGCTTCGACCAGCTGTTCTTTCCGGTGGACGGATCGAGATCAACCTCGAAACGGCACCCCTTGAGGAACCGGTCGTCGCCACGCATCTCGATGGCGTCTCGTTGCCGGGCTTCCGCGGCGGCCTCGACGAAATCGCGCTCCTCCCCCGGGGGCATGCCGGCCGCCCGTTCGCGGGTGCGGGATGCCCAGTCCTCCATGACGCGGTGCGCCTGCTTCATCCGGAAGCCGCGGTAGTCGCTGCCGTCGCCCTCGACCAGAAGATCCTGGGTGCGCACCGAGTAGCGGACCTGGCTGAAGTTCTGCATGATCCGGGCGCGGCCGAAGCCGCCCACCGAGTCGTCGCCGGTCTTCGTCGTCTCGCCGAGGCGGAAGTACACCTTGTTGAGGACGTCCAGGCTCATCCCGCCGCCGTCGTCCTCGAACACGAGGCGCGTCACGCTCCGCGCATCCGGCGGTCGGCCATCGAAGCCCTTCGGCACGGCGGAGGCGATCGAGATGTCGATCCTCGTGGCGCCGGAGTCGATCGAATTCTGCACGTACTCGCGGAAAATGCTGAGCGTCCAGTCGTCGTAGGCGCGGTCGCGCTCGCGCATGTGGAACGACTTCGGGATCTGGACGGTGCCGCTCAGGGCATCGACGGGGAGTTCGTCGAGATCACTGCTGTCCGACATGTCCGATCTCCGTCAGAAGGAAGCCGCGAGGCGGAGGCGGGCGAAGTTCTGGCTGGCGATGTGGCGGCCCAGAACCCGGAACAGTCGGACCTGCATCCCGTCGCGCAGATGCTCTCGCATCGAAGGAGCGAGGAGGCCCGGAACGCGGGAGACGGTGCCGTCGTCCAGACGGATGGCCATGCGTCCGTCGTCGCGGACGTAGACCGTCTCGGCGCGATCGAGCTCGATCTGGTCGTGGGCCAGGGAGAGGCCGGTTTCGGCATTGGAGAAGGCGTCGATCATACCGGAACCCTCCGTGCGCGGCGTGGTCCACCGCTGCGGGACGGACGCCGACGATCCTGGCTCCGATCCTTCCGCAGAGGGAGGAGATAACGGATCGACGCAAGGCGCAAGGAAGGAGTGACGCTTCGATCAGCGAGGGCTTGGCGTGCGGATCTCCGGCTCCTCGCCCAGGCGTTCCTTGACGCGGAGGAGGACGCCTTCGGGGTCGTCGATCAGATCGTCGGCACCGTCCGGCAGGACGGCCGAGATCACGGCGTCGGCGGATGCGAGCAGGGCTCTGATTCGCCCGATGACCTCCATGGCCTCCTGCTGCTGCGCGGGCCCCTCCAGATCGGACACCATGCGCTCCAAGTCGTCCACGTCGGATCCGAGACGGCGGATGGGTTCGAGTCGGTTCATCTTCGTCTGCCGATCTGTTCGATGTGTCGGACGCGAGAGCAACTCGCGGGCATTCGATCAGGGACGCGGGCCCGCACGATCCTGCTCGGCGGCGAGCTTCGCCGAGAACACGGCATCCAGGTTCAGCGACACCTCGACCAGAAGGTCGGCGACGTCGACGCCCTTGGGCACCACCTTGAGGGTCCGGCCGCTCCAGGCTCGGTCCTGCGTGCCCGCCGGCCAAGGCGGCGCGACCGCATCCGGTATGTCGAGGACGTGGTATCCGGGTATGTACGCGCGTTCGATCATGAGTCTCCCCAGGTCGGGGACGACCGCGTTCAGCCGGACGACGGGGTTCTCGACGTGGTCCTGCCACCGGACCTCCGCCCCGTAGTCGTCGAGGCCGAGCGCGAAGGAGGCGATGCTCTCGCGGAATGCGACCATCTCCGGAGACGGCATGAGCTCGACCACCTCGGGGTGATACTCCTGCAGCTGCCGCCCGGCGGCGTTTCGGACCGAAGCGTACTCGAGCGGCCGCGCCTCTCTGCGGGGGATCTCCCGGACGAAGCCGGCCTTCGCCAGGGCGCGGAGCGTGTCGGAGTCGGGGAGCGTGCCGTAGCTCTTCTCAAGGGGAGGCTTGGGCGGCGAGAGCCTGGCCGGCGCGGCCGACGGCGTGCCGCCCGGGCCGACGCGGTCGGCGACGAACAGCCCGCCCACAAGCGCATGCATCTCGTCGCCCGGCTGCGCGTTCAGCGCGTGGTAGACGTTCGAGATGACGCGCGACGACCCGATCCAGGTGTTCGAAGGGCTCTGACCGAATTGCCGGTAGAACCGGAAGGGCCGCTCGACCCGGAAGAACGCGTTCATGAAGGACATGCCGGCACCTCGTTCGGCCGGACGGTATAGAGAGCCCTCGAAAAGGGCGAGGTCCGGGATGGGGTGCCGTCGTCGGAGTGCCCTACACTCTCGGGTGCCGCGACAGGACACCCGGGCTTGCCATCGTCTGCCGCCGATCTTACCATCGGCGAGTGATGGCTTGCCGATATACGACCGCTTGAGCTTATTCAGTAGCTCAGACCCCAGTGTCGGTCCGGGTTTCCGGTATCCATGTGTATGAAGTTGTTGTACAGCGCCACCGCGCCGATATGGAATCCTTTGGCGACCCGAGCGATTTCCGGCAGCGTCGCGTTGGGATTGGGGATCAGATAGTCGACCGCGCGCGCCTTGGTGTGGAACGACTCGCGGGCCGCTCCGTAGCCCTGCCGACGCAGCATCTCGTTCGTGATCGTCGTGCGGAAGCCCGAGTTCACCTTCACGAAGCCGTCGCCGACGAAGGCGCGTTGCAGGACGTACAGGGCCGCGTAGAGCCGGCGATCGTTCTGGACCACGAGGTTCTGTCTGAAGTCCCGAAGCATGTAGTCCGCCTGCACGAGGCCGGTGGGGTTCCAGTTCGATCCGATGAAGAGGTCGATCGACAGCTTGTCGCCGGTGTTCGTGCTGTGGAGTCTCAAAGGAATGGACTTCACGTCGGCCTTGGCATCCTCGGTCAGGAGGGCGACGAGGGCCGGCATGGAGAGCGCTGCGGCGGCGAAGGCTCCGACCGGTAGACCCGTCAACGAACCGGCGGGTGCCAGCGCGCACGAGGCGAGGCCCCGCATGAAGGAGCGACGGGAAAGGTTCGTTGACATGGTGCCGTAAAGCCATTCCTTCGAACGATGGAATGGAGCTATCATGATTTCTTAACCGGTGCCAAGCGGGCACCTGTCGGTCACCCCTCTCGGAGAACGTTCGTGACCGGATTGCCCGACGTGCTGGAAGGCGTGCGTGCCCTCGCGACCGCCCGCCCCCAGCGACACCCGACCCTGATGTCGGCGCTGTGCTGGCGCGAGGTCGGAGCCGGATCGGGCATGCACTGGCGGGACGGTCGGCTCCTCGAGGCCGGACCGGGCTACTCCGTCGACGCGCCGGCCGCCGACGAGGCGACGCTGGCCTTGCCGCGGCGGATCGAGGATGTGGGTCAGGGAGCACGCATGTTCATGGAACGCGTGGAGGAACTGGTCGCCGACCGGCGCGGCGTGTTGGCGCTCATCGGAGGTCCCGATCTCGTGGTGCCGACGGACCCTCCCGTGCTGCGGATCCCCTTCGAGGCCGAGGCCGCGGAGATCGGGGCCTGCGGGATCGCCGCGCGCTGCCTGTTCCTGTGCGGGCCGTGGCTGGTCGATAGCGCCGGGCCGCCCGGCGAAGTCCGCAGACGCGTCGCCGCCGCCCTGTACCTCGCCGGGGAGGTGGCCGAGCGGGCCGGAGCTGTCGAAGCGGCGATCGACGCGGCGAGGCACGTGGCCGCGACGGTCCTCGACGATCCCGGCCTCAGAGCCTGGGGACGAGGTCGCGTCGTCGAGTTCGCCTCACGCCTCTGAGTCCTGCGGTCAGGCCTCGACGACCCTGCAGCGGCCGGAGGCAAGCAGCATGCGGACCTGCCGGCGGAACCCGGCGAGCACGCCGCGCGGATCCTCGGGGGACGAGGTCTCGCCGGTATCGTCGACGCCTTTGAGATCCACCTCGTCCGATAGGACGCGTGCCTCGAAATGGATCAGGGGCACCTCCGAGCCGCGCTCTACGACGCCACCCGAGATCAGGCCGGCCGCCGCGTCCCAGGCCATGGTCGCCCTGGCTCCTCCGCCGTCGGGATTGTCGACGATCCAGTCGACGCTGCGTCCCGGGCCGAAGGTCGTCGGCGCCTGGGACCGTTCGAGGAATTCGCTGAGGGCGATCGTCACGTCGGGATCTCCAATCGCCCGGATCCTGAACCGTTCCGGAGCGCCGTCAAGACCGTCGTTGACGGCGGAACGAAGCAATGCGCTACTGATCCTCCGAATTTCTGCCGGTTCCTTGCAATGTCGTTGACGCGCCGCGGCTTCGCCGCCGCCTGCATGGCGGCTCCATTCTCGTTCGCACGGGCGGACGACTTCCTCAGACCCCCGCCGTCCAGCACCGATCCGCGGTACGCGATGTACTCGCTCCAGGGGTCGTACGCTCCGACGGAGGCGCCGGTCGGCATGGCCCTTCCAGCCAGCGGGACCCGGGTACTGGTCTTCCACCCCCTGGGCGCCCCGTCGGGCCGACTGGCCGTCTTCTCCCATGGCCTGCTCTCCGAGCCGCAGGTCTACAGGTCGCTCCTCAGCCACCTCGCGTCGCACGGCTTCATCGTGGCCTGTCCGATCCACGACGACAGCCTGATGGAGCGAGGGCTGCGCATGCGCAGCGCCGCGGTCGACGGCGGCGCCGCCTGGAACCTCGGCGGGATCTCGGGCGATGCCGACGCCTGGGCGGCCCGTGCCAGGGCCTGCGCCTCGGTGCTCGACGAGGCCTCCGTCGTCTCGAACGCGGTCAACATGGTGGCCCTGACCGAACGCCCCCTGCTCGTCGGACACGGGCTCGGCGCCTTCACTGCCATGCTGCTGATGGGGGCCTCCGCCAGATCCGGCGACGGCCGGGTGCTCTCCCTGGCCGATCAGCGCTTCTACGGTGCCGCGTTGCTGTCGCCCTACGGCGAGGGAGCGTTCGGCCTCGATGCGAACTCGTGGTCCGGAATGACGAGACCGATCCTGGCGGTGACAGGCAAGGGGGATTTCGACGCGAGCGGCCAGGACGGCGACCGTCGGGCCGACGTCTTCAACAAGACGCCGCCGGGGTACAAGCACCTCGCGATGCTCCGCGACGCGTCGCCCAGCATGTTCTCCGGACAGCGGGCGAGGACCGAGCCGAAGGAGCTGATGCGCTTCGACGACGTGAAGGCCGTGACCACGGCGTTCCTGAAGGCCTACGGCTACCACGATCGACAGGCGTTCGCCGACATCGTGGGGGACTGGTTCCTTCAGGCATCCATGCGCAGGCTCGACTTCTCCTATCGGTGAACCCCGAAGCGTGGCAGTTCGGTCACGCGATGTGTTGCGGTGGGGTGTCCTCCAAGAAAATATGGATCGCTGTACCTTCGCGCCTTGCCAATTCGAAGGAATGGTGCCCATGAAGGAGCAGTGCCGTTCCTTCAAGAGCACTGACTGGAGTTCGAACCGATGAAGGCGTTCCTTCTGACGATGACTGCCGCCGCCGCCTTCGCGGCCGCGCTTCCCGCCCACGCAGCCGATCTCGGCGCCCCGGTTCCGGAGGTGCCCATGGAGGCGCCGACGCTGGCCGCCCCCGCACCGACCATCGAACGCGTCGCCCCGCGCGTCAGCGGCCTGATCGACTGGTCCGGCGCCTACGTCGGCTTCCAGGTCGGCGGTGCCTTCGACGGCCGTCTCGACGTCGGCTCCGATCCGGTGAGCCGCAGCCTACTCCGCAACGGGCGCGACTACAGCGGCTTCATCGGCGGCGGTCACATCGGGTTCGACTATCAGGTCGGTTCGATCGTGGTCGGCGGCATCGGCGACATCAACTACGTGAACCTGCGCGGCAAGTCCGCGGGCCCGTTCTCCTATGCCGGCGCCGACGGCAGCATCAACAACTACTTCGCCTCCGGTTCGGCCGGTCTCGACGTCGAGGGCACGGTCCGTGCGCGCCTCGGCTTCGCGGGCCTCGATCTGCCGATCCTTCCTTACGTAACCGGTGGTCTGGCCGTGGCGCAGGGCTCGGCGAACTTCCGGTTGGCCGGTGCGACGACCGACGCCGCCGGGGTCACGACGACCTCGAACATCAACCTGAAGGACACGCGCACGAACCTCGGCTACGCCGTGGGCGGCGGCTTCGACTACGCCTTCACGGACAACATCCGCGGCCGCGTCGAGTACCTGTATCACGACCTCTCCCAGGCGCGGTACTTCAAGGACATCCAGGGCGGCGTCGATGCCGGGGGCAGCTATTCGACCGTGACTGCGGGCGCTAGCTACCGTTGGTGAAACGCCACACACCTATATAGATCTGTTTAATACTTAGAGCGTCGACCTGAGAGGCTACTTCTCACTGGTCGACGCTGTTTCTTTATCATTCCTACATGCGGACAGCTACGTGCTCAACCGCGCGGCCAGCAGGCGATTCCCGGCCCTACCTAACGACCCGGATGCGGCCTCTCCGGATTCGGGGCTTCGGCGGGATCCGCTGTCCCGCTTCTATTCGAACACCCTCGTCGGGCGCATCGTCGTGGATCGCGTCTCCGAAGGTGCTCCCCGAACGGTGCTGGACCTGGGATCCGGATCGGGCGTCCTGGCGGCGGCCGCCTCGCCCATGTGGCCCACGGCGCGCGTGATGACCGTCGACGTGGATCCGGCCGCGCTGCACGCCAGCACGGCTCTAGGTTTGGATCACCGCATCGCCGATGCGACCGACCCCGATCTACCGTCGCGTCTGGGCTACAGCCGCGTCGACGTCGTCCTCTCCAATCCTCCGTTTGGCGGCTTGCCGCCCGATGACGGCTTCGACGGCATCCTGGCCGCCGCCGGGCTCGATGCGGTTGAGGGGGTCGTGCCCAGCCTAGAGCTGCTGTTTGCGGCGCAGGCACTGCGGCTGGCCCGGACGGGCGGAGAGGTTGTCCTGGTCCTGTCCGACGGCCTCGCCACCGGCCGGCGGAACTTCGCGGCCCGGCGGGCGCTGTTGTCAGCGCACCGAGTCGCTTCGGTCACGCAGATGCCGGCGGGATCGTTCCGACACACGGAGGCGGCTGGCTACGTGCTGTCGATGGTCAAAGGCGCTCCTCCCTCCCATCGGATCGAGTTGCGTAGGGTCCGCGCGGACGGCGGGGAGGATTCGCCTGTCGTCGTTACTCCGACCGAGGCGGCGACGCGGCTGGACCACGGCTTCCACGCAGCGTTCCGGTCCGGTCGCGAAGGACCTTGCCTGCGCGATCTCGGCGCCTCGGTCGTCCGTGGCAGCGTGGAGCCCGGCTCCGGCGATCTGCCGCCCGAGGCGATCTTCCACACGACGGACTTCCCGTCCGGCGATCGCCGACGCGCACTGAGGCTGCCTTGCGGAGCTGTTCGCCCTCGACGGCGCCTCGTCTGCGCGGAGCGCGGCGATATCCTGGTGGCGCGCCTCGGGAGGAGGCTTGAGGAGAAGGTGTGCCAAGTCGCCGACGGTTGGGCAGTACTCACGTCGGCCGTCCTGAGGATCAGGATGCCGGGCGGAGATGGGAGCGCCGTTGCTGAGGCCCTCCTGTCCCCCGACGGTGCCATCCGTCTTGCCGGAACCGCGCGGGGGACAGGCGCCCGGATGCTTGGGCGCGAGGACCTCCTGACGATGCCGCTCCCGACATAATTGACGTCGCCGGCGCGAGCCGTCTCCGACGAACCGGGTGGGTACGAGCTGGCCGAGAAGGCCCGGACCATGATCGAGACCGACCGGATGCGCGGCCCGATCTGGATCGCGTTTGACAGGCACCCGCCCGTCGAATGCTCGGCCTTTCTGCAGGTGCACCTCTCGACCGCCAACACGACCGACCTCGGCACCTGCAAGCACGACTGGGCCGCCGCCCCATGCCCTCACCATGGCGCGTGCGCGGCAAGATGCGCCGACTGCGCGGTCGTGAAAGGCGATCCGGTGGGACGCGAGCGGGCCCGGAAGCGGCTCGCCGAGGCCGAGATCATGCTGGACAAGGCGCGCGCCGAGGCCGGGGACGGAACCTACGGCCGGCGAACTTCGTGGCCTACCACGAGCGCGTGGTTGCCGGCCTGCGTGCCATCATGGCTATCTACGACGATCCTTCCATCTCCGACGGGACCATCGTGCAACTGCCCGCCTTGCCTGCCCCCTGATGAGCCAATCCGGTGTGCGGGATCTATCCCGCGCGAGGGGCGGGGGAACCAGTTCGGGGTCTATTCCGCGCGGACGCGGGGAACTATCGGCGGTTGACCGCCGGTGTCGCGACGGTCTCCGCACGGAAACGCCCAAGATCGATGCCCGGCGAGATGTTCCAGAGATCCGCTATCTCATCCAAGCCTCTCGGGTGAGGCCGGCTGCGCGGCCATGCCACCGCGGCAATCGTCGTTTGGCCCAGGCCCGAGGTACGCGAACGTGCCTCATGGACAAGGTCGTTGAGCGCGCTCGCGTCGCGGGGCTCCAGGAGCAGCAGAGCGACCTCGGCCAGGTACCCGATGCGGCGGACCTCCTCCGGAAGGCGGCGATCCAAATTGGGCAGACGACCCTCAAGCAGATCTTCCAGCAGAGCGAAGGTGGCTTCCTCGGCTTCGCGCCAAGTCGACGGAGTCGTCAGGCGCGCGGTGCTGCGGGCGAGCATCTGGCAATCTCCTCGAGCGCGTCCCGCAGATTGTATTGCAACATGGTCGTATCGCCAACGTAGTAATCCAAGGCCTCGAGGAAACGTTGCTCGACGATGGCGGAATCGAGCAAACCTTTGGTGGCCAGGGAACAGATATCCTCGGCATCGTTGCCTTGCCAGCGGCCGATCTTGGACACGCAGAGGTCGGTCGGAGATAAGACTTTCACATCAATTCGACCGACGCTCCAACCGTCCCATGCGTCGGCCCAGCAGTCCGGATGCAGCAACGCGATGAAGCTGCCGTAGTTGTAGTCATACGCGACCGATCGCGTCTGCCCTTCGTCAAGATAGAGCTTATTTAGGCCGGGTGGGATGATAACTCTTTTCTGAAAGTGGATGTCCATGTCCTTCGACACGCGCCAGCCCGTATGGACGTGAACGGCAACGCCGCCCACCAAGAACGCGTCCAATCTTGCAGTGTATGACGCAGGGATGCTACGCTCGATACTTGCGATCAGTTCATCGACTGCATCTATGAACGGGGTACTCGGTCTCGTGACGCTTGGCATGGAGTCTCTCTCTTAGACACACCTACATCACCCAGAAGGATGAAAGGGTCCAGGGCGAGCCGTTGCCGCCGCGCTCATGTCCCGGGCCGGTGCCGTCCGGCTCGCCGGGACGGCTCGGGGTACCGGCGCCCGGATGCTCGGGCGCGAGGACCTTCTGAGCATGCCGCTGCCGATATGACGGCTCCGGCCGTCCGGCCGTCGTCGCGCACCGCAGGATTCACGCCCGCCCGCCGGCGGAAGCGTCGGGCAGCGCCTTGTCGGCCTCGGCCTGCAGTTCCGCCTCTCGACGCTTGAGCAGGACGGCGCCGACCGCCAGGGCGGCGGCCGCGAGACCGAGGAGGGCGAGCGACGCAGGCCACGACCATGCGCGCATCCGCTCTCCGAGCAGGTAGGCTCCGCCCCCGACCGCGCCGGCCCATGCGATCGCGCCGGTGACGTTCCCGATGAGAAATCGGGGCCAGGGCATGCGCGTGGTCCCCGCCAGCAGGCTCACGGCCGTACGCAGGACCGAGACGAAGCGGGCGGCGATCACGACGCGCCCGCCGTAGCGCTGGAAGAGGTATCGGCCGAGGCGCTGGCGGTCCGGGCCGAGCCCGATGCGCGGCCCGAACCGCGCCAGGATCCTCCTGCCGGCGCCGCGGCCGATCGCGTAGCCGAAATTGTCCCCGATCACGGCGCCGGCCGCCGCCGCGAGGATGACCGTGGTGATGGCGGGGGCATGCGGGCCGCTGCCGGCCGCGAGAGCTGCGACGGCGATCAGGATGCTTTCGCTTGGCACGGGCACGCCCGTGCTCTCCACCATGACCGACAGGAAGACCGCCCAGGCGCCGTAGGACACGGCGAGATGCACAAGCGACGCTTCCGAGAGGATGTGAAACGAGCCCATGCCGGCTCGTGCTGCCACGCTTCGACGAAAGCAAGTGCCTGCGAGCCCGCCGGGCCCGCGAGGATCGGGCCCGAGGCCGTCCCGAGCCTTCCGCGTGCCCTTCAGCGCTGGGAGAGCTTTCCGGCCTGGTCCCAGACGTAGCTCGCGGCGGCCTGGGTGGAGCCGAAGGTCTTCAGGGGCGTCCACGGCTGCGGCGGCGCGCCGAGGCTCGTCTGGTACATCCAGATCCACAGGTTGGCGTCGGTCATGCGGCCGGACTTCGGGCCGCCCGACTGGCCGGCCGGAACGCAGACGTCCTCGGGGGCGACCTGCCTGTCGCGGGGGATCTGATCGACGTCGAGACGGCTGGAGGCGTCGGCCACCAGCGCGCATCCCGTCCGGGCCTGGACGACGCCGGCCGCCTCGCTCTTCCAGGTGTCGAGGAGGATCCGCTCGCCGAGGTTGACCGCCCAGCGGTTCGCGTCGGCGTTGCGGTAGTACCCGAACACGCGTGCCGGGCTCTTGTTGCCCGGAGCCGTGAAGGACGGATCGCCGAAGATCAGCGTGGTGCCGAGCGACGCGAAGGCGTCGGCCCGCTTGTCCTCGCCCGAACCTCCGTCCGCGTCCAGGCAGTGCGCCGCGTTCTGCAGCATCAGCCAGACCCGGGCCGCGGCGGACGACGGCAGATCCTCCCAGGAATAGGTATTGCCGCCGCTGACGCCCGTGGCCGTCAGCATGGGCGACACGTCCTCGGCCGGCGGAAGCACCGCGCACACGCGCCGGCGCTCCCCGTTCGATCCGACGTAGCGGATGACGCGGGCGAGACCGAGAGGGTTCGTGTTGTCGCGCATCATCGTCATGGGAAGGGAGCAGAGGCTGTCTCCCGTCTTCGCGCAGAGGATCTGCGCGCTGCGGTTCCAGAAGGCCTCCGTGTCGTCGCCGGTCCGCTCGAGGACGGCTATCGGCACGTTCCCGATGGTCTCGAGACCGGAGACGAGACCCAGGGCGGCGATCATGTAGGCGGTCGTGGCGGGCAAGTCTGGACCTCGGGTCTCGCGCCCGTTCGGGCGACGCGCTACGGCTGCTCGGAGAAGATGTCCCGCGAGATCCGCTCCTTGACCGCGTCCGCCCAGACGAGCTCGACGCGGGACTTCGCCTCGGCGGCGATGGCCGAGGCCTCCTTGTTCATCGCCTCGATCTGGTCGGCGGGCAGGCGTTGGCGGGCGGCGGCATACCGGTCGAGATCGCGCACGAGGCTCTGCGTCCGGCGTGATGCGAGGGTCGATGGAATGGCGTGGCCGTCCATGTAGGCGACCATGTCGGTGTTGCGCTGTCCGGCGTTGCGCCGCTCCGCGAGGGCGCCCTGCAGGCTGCCGTAGACCTCCAGGATCGACTGCAGCTTCCGCTGGGTGTCGTCCTCGCGCAGCTTCAGGCGCGCGGACGCGATCCGGATAGCGGCCGGCGCGCAGACCTTCACGTAGGCCATCACGGCGTCGAGATCCTCGTAGGGGGTGTTGAGGAAGTCCCGCCCGAAGATGGCCGCCGAGTTGTTCCTGTACTCGCGCGGATCGTGGGACCAGTCCAGCAGCCGTTCGCAGGAGGGCAGCGTGACGGCCTTCGGATGCATGCCCGACCGGCGGGCGTCCGCCTCGCGTAGCGCCACGACCGTGCCCAGGACCGCTTCGCGTGCCGGATCGAGATTGGCCCTCCAGGTCGAGGACCGGATCATCGAGTTCGTGCCGGCATCGTGGACGCCGTCGCAGTAGTCCGCGGCGCGGTAGACCCGATCGAAGTCGTCCTCGTTCCACGAGAGCGGCGCCTTGCCGAGAACGGGCGCGGACATCTCCAGCAGGCCGTCCCGCAGGACCCTGGGCTCGTGAGCCACGAGGGCGTCGCATACGGGCCGTCCGGTCCGCGAGGGTCCGGCGAGCGCCGCCGTCGCGAGCGTGGTCGACGCGAGGACGAACAGGATGGATCGAAGTCCTGTGGACATGTGCCCGCTCCTTCGCCCGGCCGTCATTGGAACGCGATCGGTTCGCGGGACGGGTGCGGCGGCATGTCGGTCTTCGGCTGGACGCCGGACACCGCGATGACGCCTTCGTTGAAGTAGTCCTGGGCGAAGTGTCCGATCCACACGCCGCCCGAAAGGGCCACGGCGAGTGCGATCAGGACGACGAGCGGCGAGATGCCCTTCCGGCGCGGGCGCGCCTTCTTGGGCTTCGGACGCCATGCCTTGGCGGGGCTTTTGGGGCCGGATCTGCCGGCGGCCGGCTTGGCCATCGACTTCGCTCCTTTGGAAGGAATGATGCGATCCTGCCTTAAGGACGACTCCATGCCAAGCGCAGCCTTGGAGCGTCCTCAAGCAAGGAGTGCTGAAGCGCCTGCGCGTCGCGGGCCTGGAAGCGCCGTCCGTCGTCGGCGGTGAACGCGATGCCGGCCACGTCCTCCGGAGCGAACCCCGCCGCGTTCCCGGCCAGGAAGATCGGATCGGCGTCGGCCATGTAGTCCTGGGCCGCGAGATGCGAGAGGTCGAGGATCCAGCGGTCGACGCCGCGCGTGCGGTTCCAGTCGTCCGCGGATCGGGCGAGATGGACGTCGAGCTCTTCGGCGGACATGCCGTTGATGTCCATCTGCCGCTCCCGGATGAAGGCCGCGGCCTCCTCGAAGCGGGCGTCGCGGCGCGCGCGCGTGGTCGCGTTGGACGCGTGGAAGCACGCGTGGCAGGCGGGACACAGCGTCATGATCCGTTCGAGCCGCTGGATGCCGATGCCGACGGACGGATCGTCGTCCGGCATCGACCAGCTCCAGACCTCGTGGGCGTCGACGGGCCCTCTGCCGGAACCGCCTTCCGACGCGCGGGGGTTCTGCTCCCCGCAGAGTACGCAGCGGTATCCGGAGCGGGCGTAGTTCGTCGTACGGACGTGGTCCCACGTGGCCTTGTCGAAGAGGGTCCAGAGGTTCTGGCCGGCCGCCTTCGCGGCGATCGGCGGGAAGGCGAACGGCTCGGGTCTTCTCGCCCTGTGCATCAGCGGCAGCATGCGCTGGAACGGGCGGAGGTCCTGCGAGCCGGCGACGAACAGGTCGCTGCCCTTGCCCGCGGACATGTCGACCTTGGCGCCCAGGGCGATCGCCTCCCGCCTGCGGTTCCATGGGATCGGCAGCCAGATCCGCTCCGATCCAACCGTCCTGAGGGCGACCGCGGTCGAGGGCGGCGGGCGCACGACCTCCGCCTGTATGCGGGCCGCGGCCGTCGCCCATCCCTGCACGAACTCGATCAGCCCGACCGCCGCCTTGCGCACGTCATCGACCCGCCGCGTCTCGCTGCGCCGGAGCAGCGACGCGATGCCCGATGCGAGCGGCTCGAAGGTCTGGCGGATGAACAGCGGCGGCGGCCCGAGCTGCGCGCAGGCGGCATGGGCGCGGTCGGATCTCGCGAGAAGCCTTCCGAGATCGCGGCGCAGAAGCGTGGCCTCCTCGACCCGCCGCAGAAGACGCTCGGCCCGCGCCCTGGCCGACCTCGCGGCCCGGTCCGCCTCCGCGAAGTCGAACTCCAGCGGCGACAGGACCGCCGCCCCCAGAAGCGGGAGCGGCCGGAGGAACTGGAACTGCGCGATCCTGCGGGCGGTGCCGCGCCTCAGCGCGTTCGACGCGTTGAATTCGGCGACGGCCGCGCGGGCGCGCTCCTTCGCATCCCGCTCGTCGGCACCGGCCTGCGTGCCGGCCGTCCGGAGCATCGCCGCGACGCGATCGAACGCGATGTCTATGTCGCTGGGTGTCGTCATCGGATCTCGCGCCGCAACCCTGCACGAAGGAGTCGAAAGAGCAAAGCCGCCATTTCGTTGGTGGCCACCCTCCGGCAAGCTTGACCTACCCTTCTTTTCTGGCCAAACATCCAGAAGCCGTTCCTTCGATGCCGGCCAAGGAGCCTCGGATGCCATTCCTTCGTCGCCTTCGTAGAGGAGCGGCGTCCGTCCTTCTGGCCGGACTCGTCGTCCTCCCGGCGGCGGCGCAGGAGCGGAGCAATCCGTTCGTTCCGCCGCCGACCGACGCGGAGAGGCAGCTCGAAGCCGAGGAGCGCACGCGGGGCATCGTGCGCCAGATGCTTCAGCAGTACGAGAACTCGATGCTCGACAAGATCGACGCACGCTTCGGCGACACGATGCTGAAGATGCTCGACGAGCAGATGAAGGCGATCAAGCCGGCGGAAGGACCCGACGCCGGCAGGGGTCCCGTTTCGGTTCCTTCGGCCGCGGTTCCGTCCGCGCCGCTCGTCAAGGAGGCGTCCCTGCCCGGGAACGCCTCGACCAACCAATCGCCCGCCGACAAGGCGGGCGCCAAGCTGCCTGCCGGGGTCAAGTTCGTGGCCTGCGTCAAGGGCAAGCCCCTCTACCGGGAGCAGACAAGTGGAACCGAGTTCTTTTCCGAGGCCCGCTCTGCGTCTGGCATCGATTATTGCCGTTAGCGGCCTCCTCTCGGCCTGCGCCCTCCCCCAGGTCCGCGCCCTCCCCGACGGGAAATCGCTCCGCCTCGACGAGGCGCGCTCCCTCGCGGACGCCGAGCCTATCGCCGTCGAGCGCGTGAGGGTTCCGCGCGGCTCGTTCAAGCCGCAGCGCAACGCGACCCCGATCCCTGCCGCCCTGCGTTCGGTCCCCCTGGAGATCCGGTTCCCCCAGGACGCGACCCTCAGGGATCTCGTCGCCGCGACGACCGCCTCCGCGCCCAACGTCCAGATCGCCTTCCGCTTCACGAAGGACAAGAGCGAGGACATCCTCAAGCGCAAGATCCCGTTCGTCCGGTACGAGGGCACCCTCGGCAACTTCCTCGACTCGCTGCGGACCGCCATGGGGGTCGTCGTCTTCCACGAGAACGGCCTGATCTACATCTCGGACCGCGAGCAGTACTCGGTGGTCGTCCCGCAGAACGAGGACATGCTCGACAGCCTGACGAAGGAGCTGAAGGATCTCGGCGCCGACGACATCGTCGGCTCGGTCCGCAGCGGCCGCATCGTCTATTCCGCGTCGGCCGCGATCCAGCGGGACGTGATCGCCCCCTACCTCGACCGCTACTCGCGCAACATGGCCGTGGTGACCATCCAGGCGGCCCTCGTCTCGGTGTCGATCAACGACACCAGCAGCACGGGCTTCGACTGGAACCAGCTGAAGGTCGCGTTCGACGGCCGTCAGTCCAAGCTGAGCGCCCTGACATCCGGGACCGCGGCCGGAACCGCGGGCACGCTGGCGACGGCCACCGCCTCCACCGCGGCGACCTCCACGGGGATCGATCCGACGACGGGCCTCGCCTCGGCCGTCGGCGGTGCTCTGGGCACGACGGGCATCGGCACCGGCACGGCCGCCACCTCGGCCGCCGCATCGACGGCCTCCGGCATCGGCCTGACGAAGATCGATCCCGGCCGCGTCATGGATCTGACCAAGAGCGGTCTCGTCGTCAGCTCCACGTCGCTGGGTCGTCTGGGCGGCGCCTTCGGCGCGACGAGCATCACCGGCGCGATCGACTTCCTGTCGAACTTCGGCAACACGAAGGTCGACCAGAACGTCCAGATGAAGACGCTCTCGGGCACCGAGGTCAAGCTCAGGTCGGGGCAGCAGGTGCCCTACGTCCGCGGCGTCCAGCTCTCGGGGGCGGGGTACGGCAACGGGTACGGCGGCGGCTACGGGGCCGGCCTGGGATCGAGCCTGACCGACAAGGTCGATACCGGTCTTACGATGGAGGTCACGCCGTACTACGACGCCGACGCCGAGGTCGTGACGATGGAGGTCGGCGTCAAGCTGAAGGAGATCCTCGCCTTCGTCGACCTCAACGCCGGCAACCAGATCGGATCCTTCACGCAGCCGCTGACGCAGGACCAGGAACTCACGAACCTCGTGCGCATCCAGGCGGGCCGGACCGTCGTGATCGGCGGTCTGCAGAAGGATTCGGAATCCTACACCGGCGTCGAGCCGACGGCCCTGCGGAACGTGACCGCGACCAGGGCGGCCGGCTCCGGCGTGTTCGGCAACCGCAGCCAGACCGTCAAGCGCGACGCGCTCTTCATCATCCTGCGTCCGGCGGTGACCGTGTTCGTGCCCGAAGACCGCGTGGCGGGGGTGCGCAAGTGAAGCGCCTTCTCTCCCGCCTCCGCCGTCCGAAGGTCGAGCTGATCGAGCCGCCCGCGGCCGTCGAGCCGCCCGCGTCCGCGCACGTCGCCTGGGACCCGATCCGGCAGGGCCGGGACGCGCAGGCGGCGGCGCGCGCCTACGCGCTCCGCAAGTTCGGGCCCAACGACCGCGCGTGGTACGCGGTCCGCAAGTTCGCCGACGGCCATCTCTGGGAGGTCCACCAGGGCGGGGCGGGCCTGTCGTACCTGCCGGGCATCGTCGAAGGCCTGTCGGACGACGGCCAGGGCAAGGTCTGGATCCCGACCGAAGGGCGGGCGCTCGAGATCGTCGTGCGCAACGGCCGTCCGATCTGCGCCCTGCTCACGGAGAGCCGCAGCGCCGCCGTGTTCGCGTCCGGGGCGCCTCCGATCTCCGCCTCGGGACGGATGCACCGGGTGCTCAAATCCGGGATGCCGGCCGTCTACGCTGGCGCGGCGGCGCTTCTCGGCGCGGTCGTGGTGCTGGGCGTCTCCGGGATGTTCTGGCTCTACGCGGCCAAGGTCGTATCGATCAATCCGCCCGTCCAGGCCGATCAGCTGCCGCATCGCCAGTGGAATCTCGTCCGCGAGGCGGGCGAGACCCGCTGGGTCCAACGGCTCGAATACGCGAACGGACGCTGGACCGTCCTGTGGCGCGAGGCTCCGCGCCGTCAGGCGTCGACGCCGGCGGAGACGCCGGCCGCCGTGGTGCCCGCCTCGGCGACGGAGCCGGTCCGGACCGGCGGGTCCGTGCCGGCCGCGTCCGTCCCGCAGCAGGGAGTGAAACCGTGAGGCGCTTCCGCATCGTCGTGGGATCGACGCTCGGGCTGCTCGCCCTGATCGCGACCGGCATGGCCTTCATGGTCGCCCGGAGCGCGGTCGAGGCGTCGGCGCTGGCCGAGGAGCAGCGGATCCAGACCGACCGCGCCTGCCGCACCGCGGCCCAGGCCCTCGGGCAGGTCAAGGGCGAGGCCGGCGTCATCGACATCCGCGTCTCCAGCGTCTCCGACCCCCGGCAGGCCCTGGCCGACGCCAGCGCGCTGCTGATCCAGTGCCCCACCCGCGTGCTCGCGCCCGAGCTGGGCTTCTGCCTCGGCCAGGGCTGCGCGAACGCCGACCGCAACGCTCCCGTCCCCGAAAAGGGCCCCGTCGTCATGACGATGCGGCTGATCCCGAGGAAGTAGACCGATGAACATCAAGACCCTGGCCGACCGCTACGCGGCCATCGACTGGAACTCGCCGCGGGTGAAGGTCTTCGACTACGCCCTGTCCGTCGGCACCGTGGTGTACGGGCAATGGGTGGGTTCGACGCCGGTGGCCATCCTGGGCGTCGCCGGCATCGCGGCCACGGCCTACGGCCTGAACGCCCGCATCGTCCGCGGCGTCCAGGGCGTCGTCCGGCGCCGGACCGGCCGCTGAGACCCGCCGTCATGGAACTCGCGAGCCACCCCGAGGACGCTCCCGTCCGGCTGCCGGCGGCCGCGGGTTTCACCCAGCCTTCCGCCCAGTGGGTGCCGAGCGCTCCGGTGCTGGCCGCCTCGTACGCCCCGATCCCGGGCCGTCTCGGCGGATACCTGGTGGCCAAGGGCCTCATCACGCCGGAGATCCTCCGCGTCGCGCTGATGGAGCAGACGGTCACCAAGCAGAGGCTCGGGCAGATCCTGGTGGCCAACGACATGGTCGGCCGCAAGGCGCTGATCGACGCCCTGATCGAACTCGATCCGGCCAGCCTAGCCACCGAGTTCGTCAACCGCTCGCCGGTGCCGCCCAAGGTCCTCGAGGAGCACGAGATCATCGTGATCGCCGAGACCGAGGACACGATCTA
The DNA here is from genome assembly GCA_963990595.1 of uncultured Methylobacterium sp. Taxonomy (GTDB): domain Bacteria; phylum Pseudomonadota; class Alphaproteobacteria; order Rhizobiales; family Beijerinckiaceae; genus Methylobacterium. The sequence continues at coordinate 7,159 of CAXDNE010000011.1, read as the reverse complement.
CGTCTCCACCGGCGGTTCGGAGGCGTTGGCCCGCCTCGTCGTCGAGGACTACTATCCAGGCATGGAGGTCGAGTTCGCCGACTACGTCGCGGCGAACCAGGACAAGTTCGTCGAGATCATCGCCCGCCACTCCGCGCTCCTCACCCAGCGGCGGGAGGAGGACATGCTCGACGGCCTCCTCTTCGACGCGATCACGGGCGCGGCCTCCGACATCCACATCGAACCGAAGCTCATGAGCTACTCGGTCCTGTTCCGCCGGCTCGGGCGTCGCGAGGTGGTCTACGAGGGCAATCCGAGCGAGTACGACAAGCTCGTCACCCTCATCAAGACGCGGGCCGCCCTCGACATCGCCGAAAGGCAACGGCCCCAGAGCGGCAGCTTCAACATGCCGTATTCGGGCAAGTTCATCGACTTCCGCGTCGAGTGCCTGCCGATCAAGAGCGCGAACAGCCGGGAGAAGGTCGTCATCCGCGTCCTCGACACGGAGCGGATCAATCCCATCCTCGGCAGGCTCGGCATCACCCGGCTCGACCAGTGGCGCCGCGCGTACGACCAGCCGAACGGCATCGTCATCGTCTCGGGCATGACCGGCTCGGGCAAGTCGACCACGCTCCACGCCACCGAGCGCGAGCTCGACCGCCTGGATCTCGCCGTCTACAGCGTCGAGGATCCCGTCGAGTACCAGCTGCCCTTCATCTCCCAGGTGCAGGTCAACATCGACAAGGGGATGGACTTCAAGAACTCGATCCGGTCGTTCCTGCGCATGGATCCGGACGTCATCATCCTCGGCGAGGTGCGCGACGAGGAGACGGCGCGGATGGCAGTCCGCGCGGCCGAGACCGGCCACATGGTGTTCATCACCCTCCACGCCACGGACGTCAGGGGCGTGTTCTCGCGGCTGGAGGATCTCGGAGTGAACCGGGCCAGCCTGAGGGGCCTCTGCCGCGGGATCATGGTCCAGTCGCTCGTCAGGACCCTGTGCACGAAGTGCGGCGGCTCCCGATGCGCGGGCTGCAGCGGCAGCGGCTACGCGGGCCGCACGATCGTGTCCGAGTGCGTCGCGTTCGCGGACGACCGCGAGGTCGAACGCGCCATCGAGGGCGACGTCTGGTGGCCCCGCCAGATCGACGACGCCATCGCCAAGGCCGTCTCGGGCGTGACCGACATGGCGGAGATCCGCAGCTACTTCGGCGCGCAGGTCGACATCTGGGAGGAGCGCAACGGGCCCGTCCCGCCGCAAGGCGGCCAGATGCCCGTCCTCCCGGCTCCGGCCGGCGGCGACGCCGGCGACGGAGCGGTCCGGTGAGGGATCTCGTCATCGCCGTCCTGGCGCTCTCGCTGGCGGCGGTGGTGGCCGTCGGCGGCGTCGGATACCTCGACGCCGGCGTCGCGGGGCGCATAGAGGCCGGCGCGGCCGCGACCGCGGGCTTCCGGATCTACGGCGGCGCCCTGACCGCCTACCGCCTGTCGAACCGCGGTCTGCCCGCGGAGGACGGATGGCGGGACGAGCTCGCGCCCTACATCGCCGGCGGCGAGCCCAAGGCGCCGGGCGGCTGGAAGTGGTCGTACGGCCGCGACGCCGCGGGTCCATGGTTCTGCTTCTCCGGCGCAAGCGCCGAAGCCCGCCAGCACGTCCTGCGCAAGGCCGCCGACGCCTTCCCGGCCGGCCAAGTCACGATCTCCGGCGAATGCGCGGCCCCGGCGGCCGATGGCACCGAACGAACCGCCGCAACCTATCGTCCCATCGGGAGCTGAAGGATGGCCCACTATCGGGTGAAGGTGTCCACGTCCGAGGGCGTGCGGACGCTGGACGTCGACGCCGCGGATCCGCATGCGGCCGAGGCCCAGTGCCGCCGCAACGGCACCGTGATCGAAGTGAGGCGGGAGCGCGCGTCGATCCTCAAACGGGGGATGAGCTCGGCGGACCGCTTCACGTTCATGATCCGGCTGTCGGGCATGCTCTCGAGCAGGATGCCGACCGACCGCGCCCTCGAGATGATGGCGAGTTCCTTCGGGGGAAAGATCGGCACCGCCGCCAAGGACATGCTGGAACGCATCCGTTCGGGCATGTCCCACGTGGAGGCCATGGAGTTCGACCGGCGGAACTTCCCGCCTGCCCTGATCGCGCTGGTGCGCGCCGGCGGGGCGGGCAAGTCGACCGCGGAGGCCATGAAGGGCGCGGCCGAGTTCGAGATCCAGATGACGCGGATCAAACGGACGTCGACCAAGGACGTCTGGACCGCGATGTTCTCGTTCGCTCTCGCGATGGGAGTGATGATCTCGACGACGGAGTTCTTCGCTCCCTGGGTGCTCGACAGCAGCCTGTTCAAGCAGAACAAGGACGTCGACGTCGCCTGGATCAAGACGGCGGCCTCCGTGAGCACCTGGGCGATCGGCATCGCGTTCGCCTGCTTCTTCATCCTGTTCGTTCTGGGGACGGTGGGCCGCTGGATCGCCCCCCTCTTCTGCGAGGAGGCGGTGATCCAGATCCCGTACTACCGCGAGCTGGTGCTCGGCCAGGACCAGTACATCGCCTACTACCGGTTCGCGAAGCTCGTCGAGTTCGGGGTGCCGGTCGCCGAGGCGCTCAACATCCTGGTCGGATCCACGCGCAACGGCATCATACGAGAGGACCTGAAGGCGGCCTTGGAGGCGGTGAACGCCGGAAGGGAGTGGGCGCCCGCGATGACGCGCCTGCCGGCCACGGACCGGGCAGCCCTATCGTTCGCGCTCGACAAGAAGGACGTGGCACAGACGCTGGACGTCCTCGCGAGCACCACCAGGGACATCTACACGAGCAGGGTCGAGAACTTCGGCCCCGCCCTCAACATCGTCGCCGCGGTGGCCATGGGGCTGTCGTCGATCATCATGTTCGGCCTGACCGTCATGCCGATGCTGCAGCTCTCCTCCTCCCTGTCGCAGACGCTCCAGTAGCGCCGCTGCCCAGACGTAGTGGCAGGCCCCGGATCACCCGATCCGGGGCCTTTTTCGTTCCGTTCCTTCAGCAGCGGCGTCTGCGCGCATCTTCATTCCTTTATTGTAGGGGGATAGCGATCATGCCCCCACAGATAAAACTTTGATTTCGCGACGTTTTTTTCCTTAACGATCTATTGACGGCGAGGCCTCCTTGCAGAAATCTCACCCTTGTCGCAACCGAAACGGTTCCTTCGTGGGGCCCCGAGGCGGCGACGACCCCTTCGGGGTCCGTTCCCCACGAAGCATTGAAAACAAGCGAGATCACCGATGTTCAACCTGATCGTTTCCGTCATCGCCATCGCCCTGTCGGCCGCTCTCGCCGCCGCGTCGATCTACTACGGCGGCAGCGCCTTCACGAACTCGACCGCCAAGGCGAACGTGACGACCCTGGTGAACCAGGGCCAGCAGATCGCCGGCGCCGGCGCGCTCTACAAGGTCGACAACGCCGGCACCCCGCCGGCCTCGCTGGCCGACCTGACCCAGCCCGACAACCTCGCCACCGGCACCGTGAACTACCTGCAGGCCTCGCCGGTCGCCCCGACCTTCGCCCAGGGCGCCTGGGAGACCAACGGCTCGGTCGCCTACGTGCAGATCAAGGCTTCGGCCGTGACCAACCTCTGCGCCGAGGTCGAGAAGCAGAACGGCTCGCTCGTCCAGAACAGCAGCCAGCCCTGGTCGATCACGGACGCCAAGGGCCGCCTGGACTCCGCTTCGGCGCAGTTCTCCTGCCAGGGCTCGGACCCGGTCGCCTCGTATTTCGTCTTTAAGATGTGATAGTCTTCCTACGCCATTACTTGGCGTAGGAAATGAGTTACATCTGGTTGGGGGCCGGAGCAATCCGGTCCCCTTCTTTTTGCTTTAATGATCGTTCGGACTACTGTCGGCGGCCCTACTGCTCGCAGTCGATCGGACGGAAAACCGACACCTTTCGAAGGAACGGATTTGCAGGGCGTTTGCGCTTGCACTAATCTGTTCCGGCGGACCCGGCAGCGACTCCGAGAAGGAGCGGCCTCGGAAGGAGTCGTCCCATGTTCAACCTGCTGGTTTCCGGCATCGCCCTCCTGCTCATGGGCGCCATGACGCTCGTGGGCATGTTCTATCTCGGCGACGCCTTCACCGACACGCGCGACAAGCAGCTCTACGCCCAGTCGATCAACACCGCCCAGCAGATCGAGGGCGCGCTCAAGATGTACCAGGCCGACAACGGCTACTACCCGTCCGGCACGAGCGACGCGATCCTGAAGGAGCTCGTCGGGGGGAACTACCTCAGCTTCGTTCCGTCGGGCGACTGGGTCGTCGGCAAGGGCATGCTGATCCGGGCGCTGGAGGGGCCGGATCAGTGCGCCGGCGTCAACAAGGTCGCGGGCTACGACGTCTCCCTGGTGGGGGACAAGACCGGATGCCCGGTGTGCACCGACGACAAGTTCAAGCAGTGGCCGGCCTGCAAGAACCTCTGACCTCCACCGGGGGCGCTGGCCCCCTCCCCTCTCCCGGAACAGTTCCGCACGGGCCTCCACTTCGGAGGCCCTTTTCGTTTCGTCCGTAGGTCGGCTACGTCCGTTCCTCGGCACCCGATCTCCTTCAGGTCTCGTTTGGCGCTGCCCGGGCCCTGCAGCCAAGCGGGGCCATGGTCCAGGGGCGAGGCTGCCCCTCTACGGGCGAACGGTTCGTCTACGAGGCGGGAGCGTCCCGTGGCAGAGGCGCCTTCTGCCGGGAGGCGGCGCCACGGGTGGTCATGCTCGATGTGCCGGGGAGCGTCGGGTCGGCTGATGGCCTAGTTGGAGCCGTCGGCGATCCGCTCCTCCGCGAGATCGGCGACTTCGAAGGCGGCCTATCGACCGCCCGGATACCCGGATCGTACAGCGGCTCCCGAAACCGGTTCGGACTCCTCCGGTTGCGAGGAAAGGCGGCCGGGGCCCACGGTCCGACGGGCCGACCCGGCCTGCTGTGGCCGGCGGGATCCAAGTCTAAGACGGCCCCAACGTCCACTCCCGGACGAGATCGGGAGATGGAACCACGATCAGCGCAGGCGGCCGCAGCTCGCCCGCGCGGTCGAGTTCTGGGATGGCTGCTGGTTCGCCGAAATGGCCGTCCAGGCGCAGTTCCACGTCGTGGCCCCTCCCCCGCTCCCGAACGAGGACAAGGCCCATCCCGGGCCCGGGGATTCGCAGTCGCCCGATACGACGCGCCGGTCCGTCGGGCATGTGGCCGAGCAGCTGGATCCCTCGCAGGTCTCCGTGACCACGGTCATTCCGACATCGACGCCCCTGTCGTCGAGCGTGGCGCCGCCGGCGCCGAAGGCCGTCCTGGACATGATCTCGACGGGAGCCGCGTCGCCGACAGTCACCGAAGGTGCGACCATGGTGGCGCCGGCGTAGCGAGGGATAGCGGAGATGCGACCGCCGTTCTCGACGACCGCCCAATCGGGTGCTTCGTCCGCGACGATGTCCGCTCCATTGACGACGAGCGTTCCGCCCTGAAGCACGAAGGCGGGCCGACCGGCCCCGGCCGAGATCGTCTTGCGATCGCCGGGACGCTCCTCGACCAGCAGGGTGCCGCCGCGGACGCGTGCGGCCGCTCCGGGATCGAGCGACGGATCGAGTGCGATGCCGGAGCCCGGGCCGAGGACCGCATCGCCGCCGTCGAGCAGCAGATGCTTCAGAACGGTCCCCGTGGCGTTCAACCGGCCTCCCGGACCGACCGCGACACCCAGCGCGTTGGCAAAGGAGACGCCGGTGAGGGAAAGGTCGATGCCGACCTGCAGCCGACCGCCGGCGGAAGGGCCGATCAGAGCCGCCCGATCGCTCTGATCGGAGACGAATTCGAGAGTGCCTTCGCGCCCGCCGGTCCGGGCCGTCATGGAAAGATCGTCGCCTTCGACGCGATGCGGACCCGCGCCGACCAGCCGCACGACCTCGCGCGTGGGTCGGGTCGACCGCCATTCCGCGAGGATCGTGGACAGGGGAGCTGGGGATCCCTTCGAGCGGCCATCGCCCGTACCAGTCGGCGAGGCCCAGCGAAGGACCGCACCGAGCCCCGTCGCCGCGTCGCGCAGTCTTTCGGGGGTGAGGACGGACACGATCCCCGGGACGGGTCCTGCGATGCGGAACCGCCCTCCCCTCCAGACGACCGAGCCGCAATCGGGAACGTCCGACGAGCCCGGAACGGGCGAGATCAGGAAGGCGGCGACGGCGGGAGCGTCCGCGTCGTCGTCTGCCCGAGGGGAGCGCTGGCCCCCGACCACGTAGGGCCTGTCGGCACCTTCGGCGTTCAGGGGAACGGTGGAGATGTCGCGACGCTCCCCCTGCCCTCCGACGGCCTGTGTCGCGGTCGACTGCAGATCCGGACGGTCGGGCAGCGCGTAGGGACAGTACCCGTAGGACACGCCCCAGGGCGTGGCGCCGTCGGTCGAAACCCAATTCGGAAGGGTGGCGCGCCCCGTCTGGTCGGCGGCAGGTGCCGGCACGACGGGCTGGCCGCCCGACAGGGGGCGCGCAGCCGCCGCGAGAGCTGATACGGCGGCGTCCATCCGGGGAGCGTTCCGGCCAGCCATGGAGACGATCTCGGAGGTCCTGATCTCCGAGATCAGGCCGTATCCGACTGCGGCGACGATCGCGACGACGACCACCGCGAGGATGAAGATCCCGATCATTCGGCCGGTCCCGCCCCATTCCTTCCATGCCTGAATCGGACATAGATCGGTTGCAGGCGGCGGTCGAGCCGGTCACGATCTCATGCCCAGGCCTTCGGATCGCATCGTAAACGAAGAGATGAATCCATTCCGGCAAGGAGTCGGAAAGGCTGTCCCCAGACCCCGCCGCTCAGGCGATCCGGACTCCTTTCGTTCTCTGCGGACCATGCAACGCCTAGGCGAAATCGGCACCTTCGCGCTGCGTCGGGAACCCCCGCTTTCGAAGGTACGTTCTCAGAACGTCATGATTCACGCGGTTCGAAGGCGGAAAATGCATCCCTCGCGGGCGTGATCCCTTTACACGGACCAACTTTTTTGCAACTTTTCACGCACAGGATCTTCGGCGGTCCATCACGAAGGACAAAATCCGGATGGATGGGACGCACGGAATGCACGGACAACGTGCTGAGGTCCGCCCACAGACGACAGTACGATCCGACCCCGACAAGGAGCGTCAAGTGACCTCAGACACGAACCCGGGCGTCCCGGCAC
>CAXDNE010000010.1:0-57357 GCA_963990595.1 uncultured Methylobacterium sp. | reverse complement strand
GGCCTTGGCGGTCTCGTCCGCGGCTCCGGAGGCCGCTCCGGCCGCGCCCGCCGCGGACGAGACCGCCAAGGCCGCCGTCACCGAGACCGGCGTCGCCCCGGCTGCGCCCGCTGACGCCTTCGCCCGCGCGATGGCCGCCATCGACGCGCTGGATGCCGCCTTCGCGAAGGCCGCCCCCGGCGACGATCTCGCCAAGGGCCTCTACACGGTCCGGACCTTCGCCGACGTCCTCTCCTCGATCGCCTACATGGTCTCGGACCTGAAGTCGGAGGCCGAGTTCGAGGGCGACAACTCCCCGGTCCCGGGCAAGCTGCAGGCGTGGCTGCTCGCGGGCGTGCCGCTCTTCAAGGAGATGGCCGCCGAGGAGATCGACGAGCTCGTCGCGCGCGTCACCGCCCAGAAGGCCGAGGGCGCCTCCGCGCTCAGCGCGGCCGCCGAGGCCGACGCGCTCGCCAAGGCGCAGGCGCTCGTCGCCGACGAGACCGCTGCCCTCAAGGCCCAGATCGACGAGCGGGACAGCGCGCTGGTGAAGCTCGCCGACCGCGTCGAACCCCTCGCCGCCACGGTGGACGCGCTCTCCAAGCGCCTCGCCGCCGTCGAGGCTCAGCCCGCCCCGCCGAAGACGGCCGGGGTGCTCGGCAAGGCTGCCGTGGTCTCCGTCTCCAAGGAGCAGGACTCGGCCGGCATCGCCGCTTCGGAGCCGCAGTCGGCCACGCTGACCCCGGAAGATGCTCGCAAGGCCCTCGAGGCCATGCCGGAGCAGGAGCGTGGGCATCTGCTGATGAAGGCCGCGCTGGCCATGCCGCGGCGCATCGGCGGCTAACCGCCCTCCCCCTTCGACCCGGCTCCGCCGGCCCCGTCCACCGCCCCTCACCTGGGCGGTTTTTTTGTGCCGTCAGGAACGACCCTTCATGTCCACCATCAACGACCAGAACGCGACCGCCGACCTGGTGAAGGCTTCCTTCGCCAAGCCGTCCGAGGACATCGCCCGCACCATCCTGACCGCGGCCGGTCTCGGCACCGACGAGCTCGCCAAGTCGATCACGACCGGCACCGGCCTCGTCGCCTACGACCTGCAGGCCCCGGCCAAGAACCTCTACCCGGTCGTCACCCCGCTCCGGAACCGCATCCCGCGCATCCCCGGCGGCATCGGCACCGCGACGAACTGGAAGCAGGTCAACGCGATCCTGGGCTCCGGCTTCGACAACACCGGCTGGGTGCCCGAGGGCCAGCGCTCCGGCACGATGTCCTACTCGACCTCGAACAAGTCGGCCGCCTACGCCACGCTCGGCGAGGAGGACAACGCGACCTTCGAGGCGATCAACGCCGGTCGCGGCTTCGAGGACATCCGCGCCTCGATGTCGATGCGCCTGCTCCAGAAGACCATGCTCAAGGAGGAGACCGCCATTCTCGGCGGCAACGCCTCCCTGCAGCTCGGCACCCCCGCCGCTCCGGTCCTCTCGGCCGCCGGCTCCAGCGCCACGCTCGCCGCCGCCACCTACTCGGTCATCGTCGTCGCCCTGACGCTCGAGGGCTATCGCAACTCGTCCGTCACCAACGGCGTCGCGACCAGCAAGACCGTCACCGGCGCCGACGGCAACAACTTCACGGTGTTCGGTGGCTCGTCCAACAAGTCGGCGGGCGCCACCCAGGCCGTGACCCTCGGCCAGGCCCTGTCGGCCACCGTCGCCCCGATCCAGGGCGCGATGGGCTACGCGTGGTTCGCCGGCCCGGCGGGCTCCGAGACGCTCCAGGCGATCACCCCGATCAACTCGGTGGTGTTCTCCGCGCCGCTGTCCACCGGCGGTCAGCCGGTCTCGGCCGTTACCCAGGACTGCTCGACCAACTCGACCGCCTTCGACGGTCTGGCCACCGTCGCGCTGAAGACCGGCAACGGCGCCTACGTGCGCTATCTGCCGACCGGCAACGCCGGCCAGGGCACCACGCTGACCCCGTCGGGCCGCGGCTCCTGCGTCGAGGTCGACGACATGCTCCAGAGCATGTGGGACGCCTACCAGGTCTCGCCCGACGTGCTCTACGTGAACTCCCAGGAGATCCGGAGCCTGTCGGCCGTGTGCCTGTCGAGCGGCTCCTCGCCGCTGCTCCAGTACTTCCAGAGCCCGGAGGCGGCCTACGGCCTCACCGGTGGCGGCACGATCTCGTACTACTACAACCCGTTCATGCTGAACGGCGGCCAGCGGATGCCGGTGAAGATCCACCCGCAGGTGCCCCCGGGCACGATCCTGGCGTGGTGCGAGACCCTCCCGGTCCAGTACCAGTCGAACGAGGTCCCGAACGTTGCCGAGATGAAGGTGCGTCAGGACTATTACCAGATCGACTGGCCGATCAAGACGCGCCGCCGCGAGTCGGGCGTCTACGTCGAGGAGACCCTGGCGGTCTACGCCCCGTTCGCGATGGGCGTGATCTCCAACATCGCCAAGCGCAGCTGAGGCGACGGCGCGGCCCCCCGGGCCGCGCTCCACCCCGGGGTGATGAGGACCTCCTCATCACCCCTCGCTCGCGTGCCGCGATGAGGACGAGATGGCCCAGAACCCCCGCAAGACGAAGCTCCGGGCCGCGCCCGGCACCACCGACGTGACCGTCGGAACCGAGACCCTGCCGATCGCCTCCGACGGCACCGTGACCGTGCCGTCGGAAGCCGTCGCCAGCCTCACCGGGGTCGGCGGCTTCGCGCTCGACCCGGTCGACATCGCCCCGCCCCCGGACGGGCACGTCGAGGTCGATCACGACGACGCCGGCGCCACTCTCTCGATCGACGGCCGCACGTTCGGCCGCGGCGAGGACGGGCGCATGTTCCTGCCGATGTCGGCCGTGCCGAGCCTGGAAGCCCACGGCTTCCGGCTGATCAGCCTGGAGCAGGTCGCCGCCAAGGCGCGCGCCGCCCTCGAGGCGCTCGAGCAGGACGACGAGGCGGACTCCGCCGAGGACGAGCCCGACGCTCCCAACCCGGACGAGACCGATCCGCCCACCGCCCCGGCGGCAGATCCGGCGCCGGCGCCCGACGCGTCCCAGCCCGACGACGCCGACTCGACCGCCGCGCCGGCGGCCTGATCCACGCCCGCCCGCGCCTCCGCGGGATCTCCGGAAGGTCTCAGCGATGCCCCTGCCCACCGGGACCTCTCCGGACGATCTCGTCGACGTCGCGACCGCACGGGCCTGGATCGGCCTGCCGCCGCTCGCCGACGGCGCCACCGACCCCGTGATGCAGCTCGCGATCACGGCAGTCTCGCAGCGGATCGCGACGTGGTGCTCGCGCACCTTCGTCCCGACGGCCGCCACCGAGGTCTATGACGGCGTCGGATCGGCCCTGCTGTGCCTGCGCCGCTTCCCGATCATCAGCCTGGACAGCGTCGTCGTCGACGGCGTCCCGGCGCCGCTGATCGAGGCAGGCAGCATGGCCTACGGCGTCTCGCACGATGGCCGGCGCACGCTGAGCTACCGCGGCGGCGAGTTCAGTCGCGGGCGCCAGAACGTGCTGATCGGCTACACGGCCGGACTCGATCCGATCCCGGCCGATATCGGCATGGCCTGCCTCGACTGGCTCGCGGCTGGCTACCTCGCGCGCGGGCGCTCGCCCGACGTGGTGGAGCGCAAGGACGGTGACTCCTCCGAGAAGTACGCCGCCTCCAGCGCGACCGTGACGATCCGGGGGCGCACCGTGCCGATGCCGGCCTCCGTCTATGCGACCCTGTCGCAAATCCAGGACAACGTGCCGGTCTGATCCGCCATGCCCCCGTTCTACTTCGAGCGGACGATCACGATCGCCCGCCCCGGGATCCGCGCCGGCATCGCGCCGGTGGGCAAGCAGGGCTACGGCGGCTCGTCCCGTGCGGACGAGGTCGTGCGCTACACCGACATCCCGGCGACGATCCAGTATTCCGCGACCGCGCGCACCACCGGCGTGCAGCTGCCCTCCGACGCGCGCGTGCTCACCGACTGGAAGATCATCGTGCCCGTCGGCTACCTGCCCGACGACGCGGTGATCGAGCGCGACATCGTCACCTCCGACCTGGGCAAGCGCTACCAGGTGCTCGCCGCGCGCCCCAGCCGCCTCGGCTTCCAGATGCGCGCCTCGCTCCTGCAGGTCTGACCGCTGGCCCGAGACGCCCCCCTTCAGGATCGACCATGGCCGACACCGTATCGCTTCGCGTGCGCTTCACGCTGCGCTGGTGGGCGCGTCCGCTCGTGCGGGCCGCGCTCATCGCCGCGCTGCTCCGCGTGCCGGTCGACATCGACCGGCTGGGGCAGCTGATCGCCACCCACGGCGCGCGCTACCACGTCGAGAGCCGCGCGGCCGACCGCGTGAGCGAGACCGCCCGTGGCTGACGAGAGCGAGGTCGAGGACGCGCTCTGCGACTTCATCGTCGCCACGTTGTACCCCGGCGGCACCGAGGGGCTGGACGCGTCCGCGCCGAGCCTCGCTGGCGCACCCGCGAAGGTCCAGCGCGGGATGCCGCTCTCCCTCGACCTCGAGGCGATGATCAGGGACGGCGTCATCGACATCGCTGTCGCGGCGCGCAACGGCGTCGAGCGGGTGACGACGCGCTACTCGCGCAAGTGGGAGATGCTGATCCCGCCTGTGCACACCATCACGGTGACGCCGCCGAGCCAGACGATCACCCTCGGCGGCACCGTCTCGGTGCCGCAGAACGTGGCTCTCGGCTGGGGGCCGCACGCGCACACGATCCATGCCGTCCAGGCCGGCGAGAGCCTCCAAGACATCGCCGCGGCGCTCGCCGCCGCCCTGGTCGCGCAGGGCGCGCCGGTCGTGGCCTCGGGCACGAGCCTCACCGTCGCGTCGGGCCCGGACCTGCGGGCGCGTGTCGGCGGCTTCGGGACGATGGCGCGGGAGCTGAAACGGCAGGACAAGTCGTTTCAGATCACGATCTTCACGCCGACGCCGGAGCTGCGCGACGACGTCGCCAAGATCATCGATCCCGCTCTGGCGAACATCAATTTCCTCACACTTCCCGACCGCACGCGAGGACTGGTCCGTTACGAGCGGACCATCGTCATCGACACGTACGAGAAGATGACGGAATACCGTCGCGATCTGTTCTTCTGGGTAGAGTACCCGACGATCACGACGATGCAGGCGCCGGAGGTGATCGCGATCGGATCGACCAGCGGGTCGGACGACACGCCTCGCCCCCAACGCTTCTTCCCCTGATCAGGAGACGCCGCATGCCCGGCATCGAACTCACCGTCCTGCACGACTTCGGCCAGTACGTCCGCGGGATGTTCATCACCGCCGAGGAGGAGATCCTGGCGGTCCTCGGTAGCGAGAACGCCAACCGCGTCACCAAGGTCGCCGCCGGCACCCACGCGGCGGCCGAAGCCGCGGTCGCCAAGGTCGAGGCCGTCACCGCCGCCGTCGAGGCCGCGCCCGCGAAGGTCGAGGCGGCCGCGAAGGTTGCCGTGGCCGACGTGAAGGCCGCTGCGGCTGACGGCGCGAAGGCCTGATCCGATGCGGCGCACGCGCACCCGCCAGGAGCGGAGACACGTGGATCGGGGCTGCCCCGCCGAACTGCGGCGGCGCGCCTACCAGTCCCTGATGCTGGGCATCCGGCAGCAGGGCATCCTGCGCGGCGAGCGGCTCCCCGATCTCGTCGCGCGCGTCTGCCCCTCGGTTCTCTCCTTCGTGGCGCTGGAGGGCTATCGGGCCGATCTCGATCTGCCCGAGAACACGCACGAGGCCCTGTGCCGCGGCGTGATCGCCATGGAGCTGCGCCGGCTCCCCGCGGCCTGATCGGCCGTCATAGCGGCCTCGCGCCGCCCTCCTCACACCAGGCCCTCTCCAGGCCCTCAGATCCGGCCCGCCCGCGGCGCCGGACCCGCGCGCACGCGCCGACGGCTCTCGCCGTCTCGGAGTGATCCTCTTCCATGCCCCAGGTCGTCCAGCAGGGCCAGATCAACACGGCCGCGCTGTCGGTCGCGGACCTCTACGTCACGATCGTCCCGCCGCAGCTCCTCATCAACGGCGTCGCCACCAACGTCATCGGACTCGTCTGCACGGCGAGCTGGGGGCAGGTGAACGGCTCGCCCGGCATCGTCGGCAGCTATGCCAGCCACGCGCTCCAGTACGGGCCGATGCAGGCGCGCAAGTACGATGGCGGGACCGCGGTCTTCAACATCTACCAGCAGGGCAATCAGCCCGTCGTGATGGTCTCCCGCGTCACCGATGGCAGCGACGTCGCGGCCACGGTGATCGTGCAGACGAACTGCCTGACCCTCACCTCGAAGTTCACCGGTTCGCTCGCCAACAAGGACCAGGCCTCGATTGGGCCCGGCTCGGCGGTGGGAACCTTCAAGGTGGTGCTCACGCGGCCCGGCCAAGTCGGCGAGGTGTTCGACAACATCGCCGGCACCGGCAATGCCCTGTGGGTGAACATCGCCAACGCGATCAACCTCGGGCAGTTCGGCGCCCGCGGGCCGTCGAACCTGTTCATCGCCACGGCCGGCGCCGGCACGACCGACCCGACCACGGCGGTCTACACGGCGTCCGGCGGCACCGACGGCGCCGACACCGTGACCGGCTCGACGCTGCTCGGCGTCGACAGCCTGCCGCGTTCCGGCCTCTACGCGCTGCGCGGGTCGGGCGCCCAGATCGGCATGCTGACCGATTGCGACGACTCGACCACGTGGACGGCTCAGATCGCCTACGGTCTCGGCGAGGGCACCTACATGGTGGCATGCGGGCCGTCCGGCGATACGATCAACAACGCGGTTTCGGTTAAGGCGTCGGCCGGCATCGACAGCTACGCGCTGAAGCTGATGCTCGGCGACTGGGTCTATTTCAATGACACGACCAACGGCCAGATCCGTCTGACCTCGCCGCAAGCGTTCGTCGCCGGCCAGCTCGGCAATCTCGCGCCGAACCAGTCGACCCTGAATAAGCCGATGAACGGCATCGTCGGCACGCAGAAGTCCGTCACCGGTGTGAAATACACCAACGCCGAGCTTCAGGTGCTGGCCAATGCTGGCATCGACGTCATCTGTAACCCGATCCCGTATGGCTCGGTCTTCGGCTGCCGCAACGGGCGCAACACGTCGTCCAACGTCTCGATCCGTGGCGACAACTACACGCGTATGACCAACTTCATCGCGTTCACGATCGCATCCGGGCTCGGCAAATACGTCGGCACGCTCAACACGCCGGAGCAGCGCTTGGAGGCGAAGGCGACGCTCGACCTGTTCTTCTTCAACGTCCAGCAGCAGGGCCTGATCGGCTCGCGCTCCGGCCCGGACGCGTGGAACACGGTGCTCGATGACACCAACAACCCGGACTCGCGTGTCTCGCTCGGCTACGAGCAGGCCGACGTTCAGGTGAAGTACCAGAGCGTGACCGAATTCTTCCTGGTGAACATGCAGGGCGGCCAGACCGTCACGATCACCAAGACGACGACCACGAACTGATCTCGCCGCCGGGGCGCGCCGTCGCCCCGGCCCTCAGCCCTGCCCTTCATTCCGCCACGCCATGACGGCGCCGCCCCCGCGCGCGCCGCCGTCCGCGTGCGCATCTGCCAGGGATCCCCATGGCCGGAGATTTCAACACCGGGCGCGACATCACCGTCGTGATCACCGGTCCGAACGGCACCGTCACGCTCAACTACGTGACGTCGTTCGATCGTAAGCAGAACGTCACGAAGCTCAAGTCGAGCTGCATCGATGGCATCACCCGCCACGAGAACATCCCGGACGACTGGACCGGCTCGATCGGCCTGGACCGCGCCGGCCGCGAGGTCGACGACCTGATCTACGCCCTCGAGGTGGGCTACTTCGCCGGTCAGAAGACCGCCAAGGGCACGATCACCGAGACGATCTCGGAGGTCGACCAGTCGATCTCCCAGTGGCGCTACGCGCCGTGCGTCTTCGATCTCTCCGACGCCGGCAAGTGGGCCAAGGACTCGAAGGTCGAGCCCAAGCTCGAGTTCTCGGCAAGCCGCCGCACCCTCGTCAAGTGATCGGCAAGGCCGGCGCGCCCGCGCGCCGGCTCCCCGATCCCTTGGCGGTCCCCTGCCCTCCCTCCTGATCCAGAGAGACCGTCATGTCGAAAGTCACCGTGCGCTCCGGCGCCTCCCGAGCCGCTGCAGAGCCCGCCGCGGTGCCGGATGAAGAGTTCTTCGTCGACGCGAAGGGCCGCCGCATCGCCATGCGCACCCTGAGCATCCTCGACCAGATGCGCCTGCTCCGGATGCTCGGCGGCGAGAACGGGCCCTACTACACGTTCTGCATGCGTCTCGCCCGCGTTGCCTCGATCGACGGCGACCCGATCCCGGTCCCGCAGAAGGCCATCACGTTCGAGCACCTCGCCCAGCGCTTGGGTGACGCCGGCGTGATCGCGCTGACGATGCACCTCGCCGGCGGCGAGGAGGAGGACGAGGAGGCAGATCCGGTCGCCGCCAAGGCCGAGGCCGAGGCGCGGGACAAGGCGGAGCGGGCCGCCGTAAAAAACTAGTCGAGCACCCGGGCTTCATCGCCTCCGTCGCCCTGATCACCTCCGGCGTGCCGAAGGAGATCGTGTTCGGGTCGGGCCAGACCTACCCCGAACTCGAGGCCATTGAGCGCGAGGCGTGGCTCATCGCGACCGGGATCGCCCAGGGCGCGAAGTGGGACTGGAGCTCGTGGTGCTGGAAGAAGGAAGGGTGAGCGGTGTCGCGCAACTTCGCCTCGATCGGTGACTTCGTGCGCTTCATGAGCCGCCAGGTTGCGACGCTCCCGGCCGCGCAGCGGCATGCGCTGGCCGAGGGCGCCGAGATCGTCTTGGAGGAAGCAAAGAGCTACCCAGGCGAGTATCAGACCGGCTGGCCAGCGTTGGCGGAAGCCACGAAGGACCGGCGCGCGGCCGCGGGACACGCGCCCGACGAGCCTCTGAAGGTGACCGGGGAGTTGCAGGCCTCCTATCGCAGCAAGGTGTCAGACGCGCACCACGCCGCCGTCGGCTCCGACAACGACAAGGCGCTCTGGCAGGAACTCGGAACCGCGACGATCCCGCGGCGCCCCGTACTGGCCTTGGCCGGGTCCACGAAGGAAGCCGAGGTCGTTCGCACGATCGGCCACGTCATCGCCCGCCACATGGTGGGCGGATCGAACGCCTAGAGCAGTCGTCGAATTCGAGCCGTGGGGGTGCCTCTGACACCTCTGCGGCTCGTTGCGCGTTTGTGGGCCGGGTGAGCGTGAAAACGTCGACGCGTGAACGCGTGAAGGGCTTCCCCCCAAGTATCGCTTGACGTATAGACCAGATCGCGAGTTACCGATCTGAGCCGCCGGCACCGCCGCGGTCGTTCCGAAGCCCCCAGCGCAATGCGCGGGGGCTTTCGTGTTTCGGGGCTCGCGAGGCGCCCCTACCCCCGCTGTTCCCGACCGCTTCATAACGGTCGGATGAGCGCGGGGGTGGGGGAGATCGCCTCAAGGCGCGCAGCGCTGCATTTCGGTCGCGACAAGCCCGGCGGCGATGCCGAGCTTGAGCAGCGCATCGCCCGCCTCGTTCTGAGCGCCGATCAGATCCAAGATCTTCTGCTTGGTCGCACCGTCCGACCGGGCCAGCATGCCCTGGAATTCCGGGGTCTTGAGCGTCATGCGCAAGTTCAGGGCGAGGTCGCTCATCCGGCGCAGGTTCTGCTCGGCCGCGGCGCATTGGGCCGACGTCATCGGCGCCGCAGCGGCGGGCCCGATCAGCGCGATCAGCACCGCGCCCTCCACGCAAAACTTCAACATGCGACGTCTCGGAGTGTGCTGTGGCTGAGGTGTTCCGCATCCAGACCGCCCTGGAACTCGGCGGAAACCTCGCTCCGGAAACGATTAAGCTTCTCCGAACGATGGAGAAGATCGAGACGAAGGCCAAGGCGATCCCGCGCGAGCTGCGCGCATGGGAGCGACCGATCCTCGATGCCGCAAGGGCCGTTGAGCGCTTGGCCTCGGCGATGAGTCGGGTCAGCCGCGCCGGCGCGAAGCGGACCGCCCCTCAGAACGACATCGTCAAGTGGGCCTCGGCCTCCGCCAAGGAACTCGGCGCCACCAAAAAGGCGGCGCAAGGCGTCGGGAATGCCGCCCGCGGCGTCGGCCGGTCGTTCGAGTCCTGGGAAGGCAAGATCAGCAAGGCCACGCGTGCGCTGGAGCGCATGGAGCGCGTGGCCAGCAGCATGCGCATGCCCGCGATGCCAGCGGCTCCGCAGGGCGGCTATGGCCGGGGTGGATCCCAGCGCGGAAGCGGCAGCGGGGGTCACGGTGGCTCCTCAAGCCGTCGAGGCCATGGACGGCACGGGCCGGAATACCACGAGGGCTCCGCGCTCGCCGGCATGGTCGGCGTGGGCGGCGGCGTGCACACGATCGAGAAAGTTCTCGAGACCGGCATCGACATGGAGCACATCGCGCTCGGCATGCGCCAGACCGGCGCGACCGACGCGCAGGTGGCCGAGGCCAAGCGAGTCTCGGAGGCGGGATCGAAGGCGTTTCCCAACCTGTCGACGCTGGAGATCTTCGAGCACATCAACGATCTGCGCGGCATCCTGGGCGACATGGACAAGGCGATCCATGAGGCGCCGGACATCCTGCCCGAGTTCTCCGCGCTCAAAGCCAAAGCGGGCAACCGCGGCGCGAAGAGCGCGGTCGGGGAAATCTACAACGCGGTCAAGTCGGCCGAGACGGCGAACGAGATCACGGCTGAGGGCGTGCAGAAGCACGTCAACTCGCTGACGCGCCTCGCGTTCTGGTACGGCGACAAGCTGAACCCGTCGCAGTATTTCTCGGCCCAGAAGGCCGGCGGCCAGATGCTCAATCTGACATCGGACCGGTTCCGGTTCGGCGCTTTCTCGGCGCTGACCCAGGAAATCGGCCAGCGCGCCGGCACCCAGTTCGGCACCTTCGCTGCCAAGGGCGTGGCCGGCCTGAAGATGACGGTTGCGGGCCTTGATCGTGCCGCCAAGTTCGGGCTGCTCGACGTCGATACGATCCAGCGCAGCAAGAACAACAGCGTCAAACCGGGTGCACAGTTCTCCGACATCGGACTGGATGGCGTAAAGTACGATCGAGCAAAAGACCCTGACCTGTGGCTCTACAAGAACGTCATCCCGAAGTTGAAAGCGGGCGGCGTCAACACGGATGACAAGGCCGAGCTCCTGCGGGAGTTGGGCCGGATTTTCACGGACAAGAACGCCTACGGCTTCCTGTTCGAGTTGGCGCAGCAGCGCACGAAGATCGACAAGGACTGGCACGGTTTCGTCGGGACCTCCGGCGATTTCCGTTCGTACCTCGGCAAGGACCCGATGGCAGCCGTTCAGGGCACCCAGGCTCAGGCCAACGCCCTGATGACCGCCCTGTCCGGTCCTGCGATCCCCGGCATCGTCGAGAACCTGGGCAAGCTGAACACCGGTCTGGCGGACGTCGCGGGCTTCTTCGAGAAGCACCCGCTCGGCGCACAGTCTGTGATGGGCACCGGTATGGGCGTCGTCGGCGGCCTCGCCACGGCCGGCGTCGTCGGACTGACCGTGATGGCGGTATCGACGCTGTCTCTGCCGGCTCTGGCGATCGGCACAGTCGCCGGTCTGACCATCGCGGCCCTGACTATCCCGTGGGATAAGATCTACGAGACCATGGGCTGGAAGCCTGGGATCGGGATGGGCGGCAAGGACGTCGGCGGCCTGAAGAGCAACGCCGAGGATGGGCTTCCCGGTGTCGGGCCTGGCGTCACACAGGCGCAGGCCGAGCGTGACCGGAAGCGCGCCGCCGGCATCCAGGGCCTCGGCAACAGCTACCAGAACGTGATCGACGCGCAGAAGCGTCTGGCCGACGCGACCGGGCGAACCGGGACCATGGCCGACTCGACTCGGCCGTTGGTGGATCGTCTGGGGAATGCCCTCCTGGAATTCGCCAAGAAGCTGATCATCACCGAGGGCGTGCTGAGCAACATCTCTTTCGGCGGAGGCGGCGGAGGTGGAGGTGGATCGGGCGGTCTGATCCAGAAGGCCAGTCTCGGCGGCGGGGGCGGCGGGCGTGACGTCCCGGACTTTGGTGGCGGAGCTGGCGGATCCGGTTCGACGGCCTTCGATGCGATCATGCGCGCTGAGGGGACGGCGGGAAAGGATCCCTACAACGTCGTGCTCGGGAACGGTAAGTACGGGCTGCCGAACAAGCCGCTCACCGAGATGACGCTGCGGGAGGCCTATGCGTTCGGACGTACGGTCCGGGCCCGGCACGGGTCGTCTTCAGCGCTGGGGGCGTTCCAGATCGTCGGACACACCATGAAGCGACACATGGGCGCCGTCGGTCTCGGCTGGGACGACAAGTTCAGTCCGGAGAACCAGCGGAAGCTGGCCCGCGATATCGCCAGAACCGAGGGGCTCGGCGCTTGGGAGGGCTTCAAATCTCACCCACACGAGCGCGCGAAGGCTAGGTCGGGCACATGGAACACGCGTCCTGATGTGCCGCCGCCGCCGAAGTCGAAGGAACTGGTCGCGCACCTCCACACCCATCTCGATGGGCGGAAGGTCGCTTCGGTCGTGACGCGTCACCAGTTCGACGCGGCCAATGGCCCGGCCACGGGCGCCAACTTCTCCGACGCCTCCGAGCTCTACCCGCAGCTCGGCTGACCCGCCCGGGTCCTCCACCACTGACGCGGCCCGCCCGGGCTCGGGGATGACCCGGCCGGGCGCGATCGGAGGCGGACCATGACGGTCACGCTCGGCGGGTTCGCCTTCCAAGACCTCGAGATCCCCGAGTCGATCAGCTGGGGCGGCCCGCATCTGCAGGCCCGCCACCAGCTGATCGGCGGCGACCGCGTGTTCGACGCCATGGGCGATGATCCGCGGCCGATCGAATGGAGTGGGATATTCCTCTACGGCGACGCAGCCGACCGCGCGCGAGAGGTCGAGGCCATGAAGGCCTCCGGAGGCGCGTTCCTCCTGACGTGGGGCTCGTTCTCGCGCCAGGTTGTGATCAAATCCTTCGACCCGGACTACCAGTTCGAGTTCCGGATCCCTTATCGGATCTGCTGCGAGGTCATTCCGGACGGAACTGGCGACGAGCCGGGTCTCGGCGACCTGCTCGCCTCCGACTTCGCCACCCTCGCCGGACTCCCGCTCGGTGATGTGGCCCTGGGCGCGCTCACAGGCGTGCAGGCGGCCATCGGCATCGCGGCAACCGCCGCCACCTCCGGCCAGCTCGTCGATGCGCCGCTCTACGCCCTTCAGACCGCAGCAGGGGCCGCGCAGGCCGCCGCAGACACCTTCCTGGGCATGCAGGCCGCCGCCGACGCCGCGCTCCCCGAGGTCGATCTCGGCGCGATCCCCGGCCTTGCCCCCGTCGAGATGGGTGCCTCGCTCCTCAGCCTCGCGGGGGCGTCTGGAACGCTGTCCGATGCGACGGTGGCCGCAGCCTACATGAGCCGGATCGCCGGCAACCTCGGACTCTACGGAGGCTGACATGCCGGTCCTGAGCCGGACGCCGCGCGGCGTCCAGACGATCTCGGTCGTCTCGGCCAACCTCTTCGTCCTCGCCGAGCAGTATCTCGGCGACGCGACGCAATGGCAGCGGATCGCTGACCTCAACAGCTTCCCCGGCACCGAGCCGGATTTCTTGGTCGCGGGGCCGACGACCCTGAAGATGCCGTCGCGGCTGGCGGGCGGCTCCGGCGACGCGCCCGTTCCGATCGAGCAGATGCTTTTTGGCGTGAGTTCCTGATGGCATCCGGAAGCCGGAAGCCGCGCGTGCGGTTGCTCATCGATGGCCAGGCTGTGCCGTGCGTCCAGGCGAGCGTCCAGGTCTCACGCCATCCCCGGGCCGACACCTTTACCGCAGTCGCCCCCCTGGCTTCCTCGGGGCGGTCTCTCGAATACTGGTCGAACGTTGGGCCGGTCGAGTGCATCGTACAGGCCTGCAACGATGTCGATGAGGGCTGGGTCGAACTCCTGAGCGGTCAACTCGACCGCTGCGTCGTGCGCGGCGAGTTCGCCGGCGGCGTGCGCGTGGAATTGTCGGGCCGGGACAAGACGGCCAAGCTACTCGACGCGCGGCGCACCCGGAAGGACTCGAACAAGAAGGCCTCCGACATCGTCAAGGACCTCGCGCAGCAGCACGGTCTCGACGCAGATGTCGACGAAAGCGACTCGGACGCCGGCAAGATCCACACAGACGAGACCGCCCACCTCATCGACAACGACACTGACTGGAACGTCATCTCCAGGCTCGCCGAGCGCGAGGGGGTGTTCCACTTCCTGAAGGGCAACACGCTCTATTTCAAGAAGCCCGGCAACGACGATGTTGGGTTCGGGAAGTTTCCGATCCGGTTCACGCCCCCGAGCCGAGGACGCAAGGCCCGGGGCAACGTGATGGACATCACGCTCGTCCAGAACGTGCACCTCAATCGCGGCGTGAAACAGACGGTGCGCTCCTTCCACACCCGGAAGGAGAAGAACATCTGCACGACGAAAGAGGCCCAGGCGGCCGGCTACGGCCAGCCGCTGGAGTGGATCGACCACATCCCAGGGCTTACGGACGCGCAGGTCGAGCAGGTCGCGACGAAGAAGCAACTCGAGAAGCAGCGCCACGAGATGGGGCTGCAAGTCACCATGCCCGGTGACGTCACGATCGATCCCCGGATGATGCTTGAGGTCTCGGGCACTGGATCGTCCTGGGACCAAGACTACCACATCGACACGATCAACCACTCCTTTGGCCCGCTCGAAGGTTACCTGATGACCATCGCGGGCAAGAACGCCAAGGGCGGCGAGGGTGGAGGGCAGGACAGCGGCGCGGGCGGAGGCACGCCCACGGGTGCCGCAGCGGGGGCTTCCGGCACCGTTCAGGGACCGCCGGCGCCGATCTCCGGGGCGCCGCTGCCCCCGTCCCGCCCGGCCGGACTGTGAGGCTCGCATGATCGACATGGCCCTGATCCGCGGCCTCGTGCGGCAGGAGGTCGAGCGGGTGAACGCGTCGCGCAAGCATCCGCGCGACGCGATCATCACCTCGGTCGATCCCGACACCTACTCGGCCAAGGTGCGCTTCGAGCCCCACGATCCGGACGATCCGGACAATGGCGGCTCCGGGTCCATCCCGATCCAGGCGGTTGCCACCGGCAAGGGCTTCGGGATCTTCTCGCTGCCCAAGGTCGGCGATCCCGTCCAGGTCACCTTCCGCGAGGGTGATCACATGACGGGGCAAATCCAGCAGCGCCACGCCTCGGAGCAGCATCAGCCACCGGCCGGCATGAAGGAGGGCGAGCACTGGATGGTGCATGAGAGTGGGACCGTCCTCGCTCTGAAAGCCGACGGCACGGTATTCGTAGGTGGAGCCGGCACGGTGAAGAACCGCGGTGGCAAGGACCCCGCCACCGGCAAGGACTCGCAACCAAAGGGGCAGCAGCCTCAAGCAAAGCAGTCCCTAACCATGGCTCCTGATGGGTCGCTTACCCTCGCGCACAAATCGGGCGGGACGATCACCATGAGTCCGGAAGGCAAGATCACGATCAAGCCTAAGGGGCAGGACGCAGTGATCGACGCCTCGAACATCATCCAGCAGGCCGCCAAGAAAATGATTGGGCAGGCTGGCAAGATACTGATGAACTGCGGGTGAGCGCATGCCTATCGAGATCGGACAGGCTCTGAAGCTTCTCGGCGGCGCCCCGCACCTCAAGGTCGCATCCTTCATCGCCGAAA
Organism: uncultured Methylobacterium sp.; assembly: GCA_963990595.1. GTDB lineage: Bacteria > Pseudomonadota > Alphaproteobacteria > Rhizobiales > Beijerinckiaceae > Methylobacterium. The sequence goes on along the minus strand of CAXDNE010000010.1, from coordinate 41,686 downwards.
ACCTTCCGATCGCGAAGGTACTCGACAGCGGTCCGATCGGAGATCTGCTCGCGAACGTCCTGCAGAACGGCCCGGGGGCATTGATGCAAAACCCCATCGCCGCAGTGTCAGGTCAGTTGCAAGGCGCGATAGCATCAGCCGCCAACGCCCTTGGGGCTGTACCTGGCGCCGCGGGTCTCGTCTCCGCAATCACGGGCGCCAGTGGCCTCGCTGGCGCCGTCTCACGGCTGTCAGCGGCCGCTGATCTTCTCTCGGGTGTCACGATGCCTGGAGATGGTCAATTCGGGCTCCTCGACGTCGTGACGCATACCTCGATCACCGACATGCTGGGTGATGCGCTGCCGGCGAGCATGGGGCTAGATCGGGTGCTCGGTCCGCTGAACGCAGGCGCAGCTCTCGGCAGCATCGCGACGGCCCTGCCGGGTGTCATATCGAACGTGGCGAGCGGGGCGATGAGCATCGCGGATGCTACGGCGTGGGTTTCCGGCCAAAGCGCCGCGCTCGGGGCGATTTCGGAAGCCAGCGCGACCGCGCTGCAATCCGCTCAGGATGCGGCGCACGCTCTGGTCTCAGTATCCAGTGCGGCAGCACTTCTGGCGACGCCGAATGAGGCGCTGCGTGCCCTGGTGCCGATGATCGTGCAGCCCGCCTTCCTCTCGACGATGAGGGGCGCCGTCGCTAGCCACCAGGAAGTCTGAGCCGATGGCCGATCTCGATCACTTCTGGGGCAACGATCTGTCCCTTTCGCCGACTGGCGATCTCGCCAGCGTCGAGGGGCCGGCCCGCGGTGAGCAACGCATCATCCGGAGGCTATGCACGAACGGTTCGGACGCGCTCAATCAACCGGTGGGCGAGTACGTCTTCCATCCGGGTTACGGCGCCGGACTTCCCCGCGAGGTCGGCCAGCCCGGCAATCTGGGCCGGGTCGAGGGTATCGCACGCCAGCAGATGCTGAATGAGGCGGCGGTGGTGCAATCTCCGCCGCCCACCGTGTCGGCGACCGAGGACGGGCTCGGAACCCTGACGATGGGCATCACCTACACCGACTCCGAGACGCGCGAACCCCGCGAACTCTCCTTCGACATCGGGAACTAGCGCCATGGCTGCACCGCAGACGAAGCGCCACGCGACCATCGTCTCCGACTTTGCGGCGGCGGCCCAGGGCGCGAGCGCGACTCCGCTCGATTTCACGGAGGGGTCGATCTTCCTGGCGCTCGCCGAGGCAACGGCGGGGCTCGGGACGTGGCTCCAACGCCTGTATATCTACGCGCTGTCGGTGACACGGCTGGTCTCCTCGCAGGGGATCTGGGTCGACACCTTCATCGGCCCGTTCGGCATGACGCGGCTCGTCGCCTCGGCCGCGAGCGGCTTGGTGAACTTCACCCGCTTCACCAGTTCGGGCAACGTCGTCATCCCGGTCGGGACCAGGGTGGCCACCGGCGACGGAACACAGTCGTTCCAAGTCGTGGCCGATCCCACGAATGGCGCCTTCTCGCCGACGGTCGCGGCGGGCGGCGGCTATCTGCTGCTCGCCGGTGCGCTCACGGTTCCTGTTCCGGTCCAGGCCACCACGGCCGGCACGGGCGGCAACGTCATCGCCGGGGCCATCACCAAGCTGCAATCTCCGGTCACCGGGGTGACCGCGGTGGTCAACACGGCGGCCTTCACAAACGGCAAGGCGGCGGAGACCGATCCGGCAGTCAAGATCAGGTTTCCCAAGTATATCGCATCGCTATCCAAGGCGACGCGCGGCGCACTGGACTATGCGATCACGGCCCTGGGGCTGGGCCTCCAGGCGCGGTTCTTCGAATTCCAGCAACCTGGCGGCACGTCCGATCCAAACTTCAACACGGTGTTCGTCGATGACGGCTCCGGCGCGCCATCCGCGGAGCTGGTCGCGTCGGCCGCGCAGGCGGTCAACGATTACCGCGCGTTCGGCGTGCGGGTCGGCGTGTTCGGAGCCTCGCGCCTGCCTGCCGATATCCAGATGACGGTCGAGATCGACACCGCCTACGACGCCGAGAGCGTCGTGGCTGCGATCGTGGCCGCGCTCACCCTCTACATCAACGGCCTCGGGTTCGGCGCCCCGCTCCGATACACCCGTCTGGAGCAGATCGCCTATAATACGTCGCCCGCCGTCACCAACGTGACCGGCGTGTCGTTGAACGGCGGGAAGGTCGATCTCGTGCCCACCCTCGGGCAGACGATCAAGACGAACAACGTCGTCGTGAACCCGGCCGTGTGAGGGCGACATGGCTGATCCGAACATGCCGATCCGCCTGCGCGGGCTTCTGCCCGCCTCGTGGTTCTCCGACGGCCCGACACCGGTTCTGGATACGGTGCTGGCCGGCCTCGGCGCCCCCCTGGCCTGGGCCTACAGTCTGTACGCCTTCGTGTTGGCCCAGGCGCGCCTCCGTACGTCGAGCGGCGTCTTCCTGGACCTCTTCGCGCTCGACTTCTTCGGCACACGCTTCCCCCGCCGCCCCGCGGAAAGCGACCCGAACTATGAGGCGCGCATCGAAGCCGAACTCGTCCGCCCGCGCGCGACGCGTGCGGCCATGATGCAGGCGCTCACCGATCTCACCGGACGGCCGCCGGTCCTGCGAGAACTGTGGAACACCGCAGATGTCGGGGCCTACAACACGCCGACGAGGGCCTATGCCGGCGGACTCGCGGTGGCGCCGCGCGTCACCGGGTATGGGATCTCGATCGGCGGTTATGGGCGCGGGCGCATCGGCTACGGCGTGCGCTCCCAGGCTGCGGGCACCTCGGCCGGAGCCGGCCGCTACGGCTCGCTGTCATTCCCGAACCAAGTGTTCATCACGGCTTATCGTCCGCAGCGTATCTCGCTGCGCTACCGCTCCGGCTACGGGGCGCCCCGTGGCGGATACGGACGCGGTCGCCTCGCCTACACCTCGCTGAGCGAGACCGAGAGCGCCGTCTCCGACGCCGACATCCTGGCCACCGTCGCCGCCACCAAGGCGGAGGGCATCACGGCCTGGGTCCGCATCACCGACTGATCCCCCTTTCTCGCGACCGCCACCGACCCCGCCAGCGCGCGGGCGTGCGGACGCGCGCCCAAAGAGGTCCCCATGACCGATCGCGTGACCGTCTACGCCGATGCGATCCCGCTCGAGACCGATCTCCTTCGCGCCGGCCAGTACGCCATGGTCGGCGACGCAAAGCTGGCCGAGGCCATGCTCGGCACCGCCACCGTCGTCAGCGGATTCACCCTGACGCCCACCGCTCCGGCCTCGCTGGCCGCCGTTCTCGGGCCGGGACAGGTCTACCAGCAGGAGAACCTGGAGGCCTCGCCGTGGTCCTCCATGCCGGCCGATACGCACACCATCGTCAAGCAAGGGCTGCTCCTCGACGCGGTCAACCTGACCTTCACGCCGCCCACGACCGTCGGCTACGCACAGGCCTTCCTCGTTGAGGTGCAGTACTCCGAGGCTGACACCAACCCGGTGGTGTACCCCTATTTCAACGCCTCCAATCCGGACGTGCAATACAACGGTCCGGACAACAGCGGTTCGGCTCAGAGTTCGACGCGCAAGGGGGTCGTCGCCTACCAGATCAAGGCGGGCGTCGCCGCCACCGCGGGAACGCAGGCGTCCCCGACCCCGGATCCGGGTTGGGCGGGCCTCTTCGTGGTCACGCTGGCGCAGGGCGCCACTTCGATCACCCAGGGCAACATCGCCCCCTATGCCTTCGCACCGTTTCTCCCGGCGACGCTGCCGCAGGTTCCGGCCGCCGTGCAGTCGGGCAAGTGGACCTATGCCGAGGACAGCGGCACGGCCGACAACTACGTCGTCACGCTCACTCCGAACGCGGGGGCGCCCATCAAGGGGCAGCGGATCTTCGTCAAATTCGCCAACTCGAACATGACGACGAGCCCGGTCATCAACTTCAACGGTGCCGGGAACCAGCTCCTTCTGCGCAAGGACGGCACGGCGCCCGCGGTCGGCGACGTCCCGGTCGGGTGGCAGGAGGTGTTCTGCGACGGCACCGCGATCCGCTTCGCCAGCGTGGCCAAGAGCGATTATTCGCTCATCATCAACGCCACGACCATCAACCAGATCTCCGCGGCGCTGGAAAGCAACATCAAGACGACGGTGTTCAGCGCCGCGCAGAACACGAATATGTCCAACGGCGCGGCGACATCTCTCGTCTTCACGGACGCCAGCACGGCGGACTTCACCAACAACGGCGCCGGTGTCTTCACCTGCCAGACGCCCGGCGCGTACAACATCTCGATCAGCTCGACGATCAGCACCAACCTGAGCCAGTCCGGCTCGAACGACGTGTTCGTGCGCATCTATGTGAACGGGCAGAGCGCGGCGTTCAACAAATCGCCCTACTACGCGGCCGGCGCCGCCACCTACGATGAATACGTGCTCGCCAACCTCACGGCCGGCATCCTCCGGCTGAACGTGGGCGACCAGATCGTCTTCGGTGGGGGCGTGACAGTCCCGTCCGGCTTCAACAGCGCCGTCGCCAAGGGCTTCGTCGCCGTCTTCACGCGTCTGTTCTGAGGGTCTGCCATGAACCCCTTCATGTACTATGCCGAAGCTCACGGCATGGACATCGCCTCCTTCTCGAAGGCGGCCGGTTTCCTGAATGTCGGCGGGACTTGGTCGGTCACCGAATGGGATTGGTCGGCCCTCGGCACCCCTCCGTCCGCGGAGGACCTCGCCAAGGTCGCCGCGCTCCCTGAGCCGGCTCCGACGTCGGCGCAACTCGTCGCCTACGCGGAGGCAAAACAGGCCTCCCTGTTGAGTGGCGGGTTCTCGTTCAACATCGCCGCGCCCGGGCAGCCGGAGAACGTCATCCTCGCGGACACCGATCTCAGCGGCCGGACCAACCTCAACGGCCTCGTCGATCTCGCCAAGCTCGATGACGGTTTCACGTCGGTATGGGTCCAGGGAGGCAAGGGCGTCACCGTGACCGCGCCCGAGATCATCGCCCTCGGCGTCGCGGTCGGCAAGTTCGTCGTGGCGACCTACCAGACGCTCGCCGCCGTCTTCGCCGGCATCTCGGGCGGCTCGATCACGACGATCGCGCAGATCGACGCCGCGTCCTGGCCGAGCAACACGGGGGCGTCGGCCTAAAACCCGCCCGACCGTCCAACCCCTTCCACACAGAGGGGGCTGCGGGGAGAACCTTGCATGACGTCCATCCTACAGCTCCCGCTGCTGCAGGTCGCGATCGAGACGGCGACCAACGAGGATTGGCGGGACGGGATCGCCTTCGCCACGGCGTCCGAAGCCGAGATGTACGCCGCACCCGGCAACACCGGCACCGCTACGCTCACGGCACTGTCGGTTCAACCCGGCGCGTCCGTGGGCGTCCATGCCGTGGCGATGAGCGACGCGGCCAACTTCCAGGTCTCGGATCCGGATGGGTTCGTGCTCGGATCTGGAGTCGTGGGCGTCCCGTTCAGCCGTTCCGGTCTGAGCTTCACGCTCCAGAGCAGCGGCGCGGCCTTCGTCGGCGGGGACACGCTCTACATCGCGGTCCTGCCTGGTCCGATCGATCTCACCGGTCTGACCTTCCGCCTCCAGATCCGGACGGCGCCCGAGCAGACGCGCCTGTTCATGGACGTTTCGACAGCGGCCGGAACGATCATCAACGGCGGCGTATCCGGCGTTCTGGGTCTGTCGGTGGAATCCGCTGTGATGAGCGGGCTGCCGCCCGGAGCGTATGTCTTCGACATCGTAGCCAGTGGCGACGGAGTGGATCGGCGGTGCGTCACCGGCACGATCAACCACGTCACCGGCGTGACCCGCGCGGCCGCATGAGGTCGCCATGACGTTCACGCCCCATCTCGTTCGACCGATCCCCAACGCGCCGCGACAGGCCGCGACCACGGGGGCGTCCGCGCCGGTCCCCGCCCCGATCCCCACAGTCGAGGTTCCCGCACGTATCCAGCCAGGCGGCCTGATCGCCGGTCCGGCAGGCGTGGCAGGTCCCGCGGGAGCGCCGGGTGCGCAAGGATCGGCTGGACCGACCGGGCCGGCCGGCCCCGAGGGGCCGGCGGGGCCGGCCGGACCGCAGGGCCCGAAGGGTGACCCAGGCGACACCGTCGCGACGATCGACGGAGGATTTTTCTGACCATGGCGACGATCAAGCTCAAGCGCCGCACGTCGGGCGTGGCCGGATCTCCGTCCGCGCTGGCCTCCGGCGAGGTCGCGTTCAACGAGGCCGGTTCGGACCTCAATCTCTACTACGGATCCGGGGACAACGGATCCGGCAACGCCACGAGCATCATCGCCATCGGCGGGTTCGGCTCGGCTTGGCTCGCCAAGACGACGGCGCTGCGCCTCGACCAATTCGCGGCCGCGACCGCGCCGCTGACCGGCGTCGATCCGACTTTGCCGGGGCATCTCGCGACCAAGAACTACGTCGACAACGCGATCCAGGGGCTGGATCCGAAGGCCTCGGTCCAGTTCGCCACGTACCAAGCTGCGCTGCCCACCTACACGGTGAGCGGCATGACCCTGACCGCTTCGGCGAACGGGGCGTTGACGGTCGATGGCGGGACGCCGGGCGTGGGCCAGCGCGTGCTGGTGAAGGATGAGGCGACGCAGGCCAATAACGGCATCTACGTCGTCACCGCCACCGGCAGTTCGACGGCGCCGTGGGTTCTGACCCGCGCGCCCGATTTCAACACGTGGGCTGAGATCCCAAGCGCATTCACCTTCGTCGAGCAGGGCGCGAACAACGCCGACACCGGTTGGCTGTGCTCGGCCGATCAGGGCGGATCGGTCGGCACAACGGCGATCACGTGGGTGCAGTTCTCCTCAGCCGGCATCGTGACGGCTGGAGTGGGTCTCGCGAAGACGGGCAATACGCTTTCCGTCGCGGCCGATACGGGCATCTCCGTGTCGGCCGCAGGCGTCCGGATCTCCGCAACCTATATCGGCCAAGCCTCGATCACGACGCTCGGCACGATCACGGCCGGCACATGGAATGGGACGGCGATCGGAGCGCCCTACGGTGGAACGGGGCTCACGGCAGCTGTCAACGGTCTGCTCAAGGGCAACGGGACCACCTACGCGGCGGCAGTCGCGGGGACCGACTATCTCGGGCCCTCCGGCGGGACGACCGTCACAACGGTCGGGACGATCGGCACCGGCACGTGGAATGGATCCGCGATCAGCCTCGCCTACGGCGGGTCTGGCGCCGATCTGAGCGCCGCGGCCGACGGCGCGATCTTCAAGAAGTCGGGAACCACCCTCGTCGCCGCGGTCGTGGGAACAGACTTCTTGGCTCCCTCATCCGTAATCGATGGCGGGACCTTCTAATGACGATCACGGCTCTCAGCGTCATCCGTCGCGACCCGACGCAGGTCAGCGCGTCCGGATTGATCGCCGGCGCGACGGGGGCTCCCGGCGCGCCAGGAACCCCGGGTGCGGCCGGCCCGGCCGGGCCGCAAGGGCCGCCCGGCGCTCCAGGCGTTGACGGACTGCCCGGCGCCATGGGGGCTTCCGGTATCCCTGGATCTCCCGGCCGCGGCGTCTCCAGCGTGTCGGTCGATAACAACGGCCACCTCATCGTGACGTTCAGCGACGGCGCGCAGGCAGACGCGGGCGCGCTGCCGGCCACGGGTTCTGGCGCCGTGGACGGCGGCGACTTCTAGCCTTCGGGCCACCCAGTCGCACTCATCCCCCCCCCTCGGTTTTCCCGCGTGCCTCCGTCCGGACAGCCGGGCGCGTCCGTGCGCGTGCGTCTGCTCCGCGTGAGAGATTATGGCCAACACCATCCGGCTCCGCCGGTCGAGCACCGCTGGAAACACCCCTTCATCGCTGCAGGACGGCGAGGTCGCCATCCAGCAGGCCGACGGCATCTTCTTCTGGCGCGACTCGGCTAGCGCGGTTCGGCGAATGCTGTTCCCGAAGCGGTCGCCGGTCTCCGATGCCGCCTACACCATCAAGGCGACGGACACCTACATCGCGATCTCCAGCCTCACGACGGGCCGGTCCTTCGCGTTGCCGCCAGCTTCCGCTTACGCGCCTGGGCAGGTCCTGAAGATCTGGGACGAGTCCGGATCCTGCGGAGCGAGCGCGCCCGTCACGCTCACCCCGTCCGGGTCGGACACGATCAACGCCACGACCAGCTACGTCATCCAGAACCCGTACGCGATCGTGCTCCTGTCGAGCGACGGCAGTTCGAAATGGCGGGCGATCAATCTCCTCGGCATCGGGGGGGACGCGTCGAAGGCCACGGTTCAGCCGACGCTCACTTCCGCGATCTCCCGCCTGTTGTCGGATCGCGCCGGCGATGTCGTCAACGTGAGGGATTTCGGGGCCATCGGCAACGGTTCGGCCGACGACACCGCGAAGATCCAGGCCGCGGCCAATGCCGCGATCGCGACCGGCAAGGCGCTGTATTTCCCCGCCGGGCTGTATCTCATCAGCAGCACGATCAGGCTGTCCGGTGTGATGAACATCTACGGGGATGGCGAGGGAACGACGACCGTCGTCACGACCGCGAACGACGCTGTATTCACGTGGGATTTCGGAACTTCGGGCGGCGAGAACTTCTCGATGCAGGACATGCGCCTGCTTGGCCAATACTCCAGCGGCGCCGCAACGAGCAGTTCTGCCGGCATCACCTTCACGGGCTCTGGGTATATCCAATACGGTCGGTTCAAAAACCTGACGGTCCAGAGCCTTAATTATGGCTTTGTCAATAACGTTAGCACGCGCGTCACGTCGTTCGGCAACGAAAACAACATGAATTGGATCGCCTGGGACAATATCAATCTCCGGGCGGGATCGATCACCATGACATATGGCTGGTTCTCGGCCAAGGGATCGGGCACGGGCAACACGTTCGTCCACATCAAGAGCGGCGGTGTCACCGGGTCGGTCCTGCGCTTTCAGGCCAACAGCCTGAATTCCTCCGATACGGTGGTCGTCGGAGACATTGTCGTGCTCTCGGGCCACTTCGGCAGCGTCGACAGCGTCATCTCGGTCGGGCCGAACACGAACTATCGATCCAACATCGGTATCGTCGGCTCTCAGCTCGACGCTGGCGTCAACCGGCCGTTCGATTTCGATACCGACATCTCCAGCGTCCGGTTCGCCCGCATCCTCTATATGGGGAACAACAGCGGCGGCGGCGTCGATATCACACTCAATCTTCCGCCGCTGGTCAACAGCGTCATCCAAGATCAGCTCGTCAGCGAGTCGTCGGCCGGCCAATACTGGCAGGGCAACGTCACGGCCATGAGCGGATCGAATTACTATACGGCCGCCGTCGTATCGGTCACGATCCTGCCATATCAGCTGGCGGCCGGGTCTGGCGCATGGTCTGCCACAGTTCTGGATCTCACCGCGGTCGGCGTTGCCGCAGGACTTGGAGCCATCGCGAGTTTCGCGAAGTATGCGATCAATCTGAACAACGGAACCGTGACCGTCACGCAATTGCAGGCGACACAGAAGAACTCGAACGGGCTGGATTTTACGTATTCCATCTCCGGCTCGACGGTTAAATTCTTTCTGCTTTTCCCGCAGTCTGCGTCTGGAGCCAGCTACGCGGACGTCCAGGCCCGCTGCCGCGGCGGAACGCACGTCCTCAAGCGCATCTCCTCGTAAGCGCTCCACCTCCCCTCGCCCGTCCCGCTCCGGGACGGGTCCTCGTTCAAAACCCAGAGTTCCCGATGTCCCTGCGCTCTCTCGCGCGGGCTGCCCTCGCTTGCCTTGTGCTCGCGGGACCGGCCGCGCTCGCACCAGCCCACGCCGAGGTCGGGAAGGCCTCCTTCTATGGATACGAGACGAGCCGTCGTGGCGCCCTGCGCGCGGATGGCTATGCCTTCGATCCGGAGGAGATCATGGCGGCGCACTGGACCCTGCCGCTGTGTCGTCGGCGCGCCCGCGAGGCGCGGCGCTGTCACCCGACGCGGGTGCGCGTCGAGGACTTGGCGACGGGGCGCTCGATCGTGGTCCCGATCCTGGATCGCGGTCCGCACCCGCGCCTGCATCGCATGATCGACCTATCGATCGGCGCTGCCCGCCAGTTGGGGATCACCCAACGCGGCGTCGTCCGCGCCAGGATGACGGTCCTTCCCTGAGACCTGCGGCCGATCCGCAGCATGACGCCCTGCCGCGACGGGGCTTCTCCCACGCCACTTAAGGAGATCTCCGATGGCCACGTCATCCGACGCGGGTGCCTTCGCACGCCTGCGCGCCGCCGGATTCAAGGGCGCCGCGACCCCTCTCGCCGACATCGACCTGCCCCGTATCGGCGCGATGGTCGGCGTGGGCGAGGACGAACTCCACGCGATCATCGACGTCGAGTCCTCGGGCTCCGGCTTCGACAGGCTCGGCCGGCCGAAGATGCTCTTCGAACCGCACGTGTTCTGGCGTCATCTCGGGCCTGGCGCGAAACGCGACCGCGCCGCCTCGCTCGGGATCGCCTACGCGAAGTGGAAGCCCGGCAACTATCCGTCGGACAGCTATCCGCGTCTCGCGCAGGCCTGCGACATCGACGTCGAGGCCGCCCTCAAATCGGCGAGCTGGGGGCTGACCCAGATCCTCGGCGAGAACCATGTGGATCTGGGATACCTCACCGCGGCCGACATGGTCGTGGCCTTCGCCGGCAGCGAGGCGTCCCACCTCGCCGGCACCGTGGCGCTCATTAAGTCGAAGGGCCTCGCCGGCAAGCTGAAGGCCCACGACTGGGCCGCGGTCGCGCGGGGCTGGAACGGCCCAGGCTACGCCGCCAACCGCTATGACGACAAGCTCGCAGCCCGGTTCGCGCACTGGAAGGCGATCCCGGACACCCCGTGGACGCCCGACGCGCCGGGGAAGGCGACTTCCACCGCCGTTCCGGCGCCCGCCAAGCCGGCGGTCGCGCCGGCACCTGCCCCGGCCGTTGCGGCGGTGCCGGGGTTCTGGGCCCGCCTGCACGCCGCGCTCTCCCGAAAGGCCGCCTGACATGGCGTTCGGATCCCGCATCCACGATGCCGTCCACGGGCTCCACGCCCGCATCCGCAGCCGGGTGATGACCTGGGCGATCTACCTGACCGCCTTCATCTTCGCGCTGCCGGACATGCTCGACGCCCTCGCCGGTGTCGACGTGACCTCCCTCCTCCCGGCGTGGCTGCCGGGCGAGAAGTTCTCCGCTGCCCTGGCGCTCGCCCGCATCTTCGTCGGGATCTATGTGCGTCAGCTGCCGCGGCGCCGGGATGAGGAGGCGCGCTGATGCTCGCGCTTCTCGGCAGTTTCCTCGTCAAGCTGCTCGGCTCCGGCATCGTTGCGCCGGTCTTGGAGTACTTCAAGCAGAAGTCCGCGGACGGCGTGGTCGCCAACGGGCAGAACGTCGCCGGCGACGTCACGGTCGCTCAGGCGCAGCTCACCGCCTACGTCGAGGAACGCAAGCTGATCGCGCAGGAGCGCGCCGCGCAGCACCTCTCGCCGTGGACGGCCTGGATGATCCCGACGGCGTTCGGGCTCTGCATGATCCACTTCGGCGCGATCGTCCTCGACTCGACCTTCCTGTTTCACTGGCAGGTCGCGAAGCTGCCGCCGCCCTACGACCAGATGGAATGGTCGATCGTCATGGCCGTGATCGGCGTCGCCGGCATCGCGCCGACCGTCCGGCGCGTCTTCGGCAAATGATGCGATGACCGCCGCCATCGCCGGGGCGCCCGCATTGGTGGTGCCGGCGCCGGCCCCCCTCCCGAACGAAGCCGCCCAGGGCGTAATCCCTCCAGGCGGCGACCCCAAGGCCGGAGATGCCATGCTCCGGTCGCTCCTGCTGCTTGACCCCGCGATCGCCCGCTGGTCTCGCCAACGAAAGCGCCGCGAGATGCTCAAGCGCCTCTGGTCCGGTATCGCCAACCACTTCCGCCTCCGCGCAACGGAGTGGTTCGGCTGCGCCGTCCTGCTCCAGCTCGGGAAGACCCTCTACTTCCCGCCTCCGGCGTTCCCGCATTCCGAGTCGTGGGACGTCATGGCGGCGATGATGTCGGAGGAGTCCTGGGGGCTGATCTTCCTGGCGATCGGCGCGCTTCGCTTGGCGGCGCTCACGGTCAACGGGACGTTCAAGGGCTTCCGCTTCTCCCCGCACATCCGCTGCGCGACCGCCTTCCTGGCTGCTGGCCTGTGGCTGCAGGTCGTGCTCTCCATGCTCGAGGCCGCCCCGAACGGGACCGGATATGTCGTCTACCGGCTGATCCTGCTCCTCGAGCTCTACAACGTCTGGCGCAGCGCCGCCGACGCCGGGCACGTCGCGAAGGGATCCGCGCGATGATCGACCCCGAGGCGGTAATCCCGCTCCTGCCCGAATGGGCGAAGGCAGCCGCCGCCCTGGCTCTGTTCGCGGTCAGCACCGGGCTGACCGCGCTCGGCGTCTGGCAGGGCAAGCGGAAGCGGGACCGTGAAGAGAAGAAGGACGACGATGATCGAGAGGGGCACGACCTGATCGGCCCGGGGCCGGCGAAGGACCTCGTGACCGCCTTCGGCTCGATGGCCGGCTCCCTCTCCCGGATCGTGGAGTTGCTCGAGGAGGCTGCCGAGACCCGGAAGATGGACGAGCGCATCCGCCTGATGCGCGCCGACGTCCAGTCCGCCCCCCGGTAGCGGGGGACCGCCGCGAGCCGGCCTCCGGAGCCCTAGGGCGGCCGCCCAGCGTTCGGGCGGCCGATCCCACTTCCAGTCCGCGCGACGCGCCCCCAGGCCCGCGCCATAGAGCGAGATCCCCATGCACGTTGCCCGCAAGGCGGTCGCTGGCCTCGATGAGGCGCGCCGCGAGGTCGAGACCGTCACCCAGTGCATCCGGGAGGGGCGCCCAGGCCGGCCCGTGCCGGGCGACACCGCCAATCCCGGCGCCGTGCGCGTGGCGGCCGGGCGCCTGGGTGTCGACCGCCGCTCGCTCGCCGACCGGATCGGCACTCCGGATCGGCCCGGCTCGCACTTCCGTCGCTTCGGCCTCCAGCCCGACTGGGCGGCCGGAGAGAAGATCGCAGCCGAGCGCGGCGAGGCGGGCTTCGAGCCGGTGCTCGCCGGCTTCGCGGTCAAGCGCACGACCACGCGCTTCGACAAGGGCGGGGGCGTCTCGGCCCAGTACGTGACCCAGACCAAAGCACCGGGCCCGAAGGGCGAGATCCCGGCGGGTCACGTCGTGAAGGGTGTCAGCCAGCTGCGGGACGCGGAGGGCCGCGTCGCATTCGAGTGGGTGAAAACTCGTGAGGGCCGCGACCCGCTCGATCTCATTGAGACGATCAAGTCCGCGTTCGAGGGCTACGAAACCCAGCACGAGCCGATCGCGGCGCCGGCTGCGGCCTCGGCCGACCTGCTCACCCTGCTCCCGCTCGCCGACTGGCATATTGGAGCCCATTCCTGGGGCCGGGAGACCGGGAACGACTGGGATCTGCGCATCGCGGAGGAAGTCATCGGCCGGGCCGTGGAGAACGTCATCGAGCGCTCCCCGGCTTCCGGGTTCGGCGTCGTGCTAGGCGGCGGTGACCTGATGCACGCCGACAACCAGGATAACCGGACGGCCAAGAGCGGCAACCAGCTCGACGTCGATGGTCGCTACGACAAGGTGTTCGAGGTCGCCGCCCGCATGACAGTTCGAACCGTCGACGCCATGCTTCGACGGCACGACCGCGTTCTCGTCCGCATCCTCAAGGGAAACCACGACCACCACTGCTCGGTCGCCATCGCCCACCACCTGAAGGCCTGGTACCGGAACGAGCCCCGCGTCGAAGTCGACATCGACCCTGGCATGTTCTGGTATCACCGCTTCGGCAAGGTCATGCTGGCCGCGACCCACGGTCACGAGACCAAGCTCCAAGATCTGCCGGGCGTCATGGCGGCGCGGCGCGCGGAGGATTGGGGCCTCACCCGATACCGCTACGCACACGGCTTCCACATCCATCATAAGAAGCTGCTCGGGTTCGAGGCCGGGTCGGTCGTGGCGGAGAGTCATCAAGCGCCGGTTGCCCAAGACGCATGGCATCACGGGGCGGGCTTCCTGTCCGGCCGCTCCCTGCAGACCATCACCTACCATCGCTCGTTCGGTGAGGTCTCTCGCGCTCGCGAGGCCATCCTGGACGGCGAGGTGTCTCAGGGAGGGCTGGCCGCGTGAGCGTGAAGGTCGAGAACCCGAAGCGGGCGCACGGGCTGAAAAAGCTCCCCATGGAGCTGATCCCGATCACCGCCCTCGTCCAGGAGGCAGCCGTCTATGGCCTCGGCGCCGATTGCCCGGCCAAGGCCTACGGACGCTATAACTGGCGGGCCACGCCGATCGACTCGGACACCTATAACGGGGCGATCGGCCGCCACCTGACGCTCTGGCTCGCCGGCGAGGACATCGATCCGGAGAGCGGCGTCAGCCACATCGCCCACATCCGGGCGTGCTGCGGGATCCTGCTCGACGCGATCGACGCGGGCACCTTCGTCGACACCCGCCGCAAGTCGCCGGAGACGATCCGGATCCTGCGCGCCTACGACGGGGCAGCGATGCCGGTGGTGAAGCCGGCCCACGACGAGACCTGACACCGATCGCACCGCCCGGCCATGCCTCCCCCGGCATGGCCGGGCCTTTTTGCGTTTGAGGAGGCCACTGTCTTGCCAGCAGTCCCGCCGACCCGCCGCTTAGGGCTTCATGCTATCTTGGGGGCAATGCTCGCGTCCGTCGCATACTTGCGGCACAGTAAGCCCGACGATACGGAGGCGGGCCGCGATCGAGCGCCGACGTTCACCACCGAAGCTGAACAGGACAGTCCATGCTGCGCGACGAGATCATCAACCGGATCTCTGAATTGTTCGAGGATCCAAAATACCTCGAAGTCGGCGTCTGGCAGGGTGGAACATTCAATCGCGTAAAAGCGCGCAGTAAGGTGGCGGTCGATCCAAAATTCGACTTTGACCATAACCAGCGGGCAGCCCAAGAGCCAAGCAATTCGTATCACCAGGTTCCAAGCAACGATTATTTTGTAGAAGCATCAAGACGCGGTGACAAATTCGACATCATCTTCCTTGACGGCCTGCACACGTTTGAGCAGACCCTGACGGATCTTCTGCATTCCGTAGATCGCCTGAAGGACGGCGGCATAATTATACTCGATGACATAATCCCAGACTCTTACCCGGCCTCATTGCGATCAGAGCAGCAGTGCTACCATTTCAGACAGTCTGTGGGAGATGCCGGCACGCACTGGATGGGAGACGTTTACAAGCTCGCCTTTTTCATCAATGCGTACATGCTGAACTGGAGCTACGGCACCGTCGCCGAAACACACGGACAGCTCGTGATGTGGCGTCAGCCGCGGGCATCGAGCGAGCTTAGCTCAGCACTGGCGACAGAGGTCTATAACAAGTCTTATATCGACGCTGTTTTGCAAAAAAGCCTGTTCAACATTGCGCCCTTGGAGTCCATCGTCTCTCAGATACTCTCGTCGAGATCCGATCCCAAATCGGATCTTGCGGCGCCCGCGCCGACCAAGCGATCCGGCAGCGTCGCGGGCGCTCCAAAGATTTCATACTACTTCCAGCGGATTGAGGGGCTGGCGTACAGCGACGACATCCCCGATCTCATCGCAATGCACGTCAAGTCGTTTGAGCAGAACGGCTGGGAGGTTGTTGCCCTTGACGAGCGGGATGCCCAGCGACATCCCCTCTATCCCCTCTTTGATGATGAGAATTCAGCGTTCAACGCTTCGCGGAACGGGTGGGAGTATACCAGGGCCTGCTACATGCGGTGGCTCGCCTACGCGACCGCCGGCCACCCCTTCGCCGATTTCGATATCGTGAACTACGGGTTCACCCCAGAGGATGCCAAGCAAATGGCAAAGGAGGCGGATGGTCCCAAGCTTCTGTCCGGGGCCGGCGCGATCGGGCTTTTCTCCGGCAAGGATTACGACCTGATCCTGAACACGTTTCAGAAATACGCATCCGCCCCGTTCGTTGCCGGCGCCCTTGAGGAGGACGTCAACGACATGACTATTCTGATACAATGCTTCCCGGAAATATTCTCCCTGATCGGGAACGAAGATGTCAGGATCGCCCGCGATTATACCTGTCCGGGCTGGAGCGAGGCAAAGCTGGTTCACTACCCTTATCATTACACGCCACAGCCGCGGGCGAAGACCGCCACCCAAGCGAGGCCATTGCCGGAATAGTCGTCAGTCTCTTGGCGCCGGGCAGAGAAGTCCGGCGCCGAGAGCGTTCTCTGATGGCTGCTAGTTCTGGTTTTTCGCATCCTGTGAGGCTTTTCGCTGATTAAGCAGCATGTTTGTTGCGTCAATAGCGAGAGCCCCCCGTGTTCTAAACGGCACGTAGGAGTCATTGTCCGCCGGATTTTCACCAGCAGCGGTAGAAGACTCGCGAGCGTTTTCTTGAGACGTGCGGGAGTCTGCTGACTTGGCATCGCATGACTCGTTCAGCCTCAAGGCCGGAGCCTTAACGTCGATGTCGCGCATGATCTGGTCAACTCGCTGATCTGAGGACGTGGATGTCGGCTGCGGATCCAGTGTCGCATCATGCACTGGATCGTAGATGTGAGGTTAGTACCTTCAGCCATGCGCCGGGGTTCGCACCGCCGCGGCAGGCCGATTTGATCAGGTCGGGGCTCAGAGGGCGGCTTCGACCGGGGCCGCCCGCTTCCTGGCGGGTCGCTCATCTTGGCGTGCCGCGCGCTCTTTCCGCCGAGGCTGACGCCGCCCGATGATCCCCTCGACCACGGTCGCAGCCTCCTCCGGGATGAGCATGAGCCGGGTCTTGGTCACGACGGCGACGCGCCGCAGGGAGTCTCCCGTGGGGGCCGAGCGGCCGCGTTCCCATCGGGACACCTGCGTCTGAGAGGTGCCGATCGCTTCGGCGAGCTGTTCTTGGTTGAGGCCGGCCCGGGCGCGCGCTTCCGCGAGCTGGAAGGCCAGCTCCATGCGGGGGCCCGCCTCCTCGTAGGCTTTCGCGTATTCGGGGTTTTCCATCCACTGCGCGTGGACCGTTGCGGCGGGAATGCCCATCGTCATTCTCCCTGATCTATGGTTGCGGCCCGCTCTTCAGCGAGGTCAATCCAGGCGTTCGGCGTCTTCTTGGTCTTCTTGATCTTGCACAGCACGATCATGACCTTCTTTCCGGTCACGGCGACATAGAAGGCTCGGCCCCACATGCCGTCGGCATCGGGGCGCAGTTCCCAGATCTTGTTGCGGATATGCTTGGCGTGCTCCTCCGTCAGGCTCATGAGCCCTTGGCTGGTGATCCGGTCGATGATGCGCTGCAGGTTGGCGCGCAGCGGCGCCGGCCATGCGTTCACCTCATCGACCACGGTCTGACTGAGATACTCCACGGTCCAGTTGGCCGGCTGGGGCTTCTTGGCGGCCTTTGTGGCCGCCGCCTTGCGCTTGGCCGGCTTCTTCGGTGCCTTCGTCATCGTCGGATCCGATAATATGTCGAATCCGATATATATCAAGGGAGGCTGGAAGGCACTGGGGACAAGTGCGGGAACTGCCGCGCCCGGCGGACGTTCTGCGGCCTGAAGGCCCGGTGAGCCCTGCGGGGCTTGGCGCCGGGTGCGGGCCCTCTCAGATGAGAAACCGGGTCCGACGCGTTCACGCGTGCACCCGTGGAAGCGTCACACGCCCCGTCGGCCCTCCTTTTGGGCTGGCGGGGCGTTTTCGCGCTTCGATCGGCCGGGGCTCGGACAGCGTCCGTGGGCCGAGCGTTTTCCCGGCCTCCTCGCGCCGTTCCCTAACCTCGGTATTGGCAGATCCGCCAGCGGGCGCCTATACCAGCGCCGGTTGCAGATAATGCCCAAAGTTCAACCGCGGCGCCTTTCGGGAACTACGATGCCTGAGCAGTCCATATTCGCAGAGCCAGAGGTCGTTAACGACATCGGCGAGTGCTTCTTCTACCACACTATGGAACTGCCTGGGCATGGCCTAGTGAGAGGCGACTGGGATCTGCGCAACGGCGTTGAGCAGTACTGGGGTGGGATCGACCTGCGCAACAAGAGGGTGTTGGAAGTTGGCCCAGCGAGCGGGTTCCTGACATTCGAGATGGAAAGGCGCGGCGCCGCGGTCGTCTGCGTTGACCTCGATGCCAAGGTGAAATGGGATTTCGCGCCCTACCCTCGAGACGTCATCGAGAAGGGTCAGGCGGAGATGTCTGACACTATTCCGAAGATCAAAAAGGCATTCTGGTTCGCGCACGCGGCGCACCAGTCGAAGGCCAGGGTGCATTACGGCGACGCCTACAACCTGCCGGACGCCCTGGGTCGGTTCGACGTCGCCTTCCTGGCTGACATGCTCCTACACACGCGCGATCCCTTGAGGATCCTGGAGCAGTGCGCGAGGTTCACCGACAAGATCATCATCACGGAGCTTTACCGGCCCGAGCTGGATTTCGATCCGATCATGCGCCTGATCCCGGCTCCTGATAATGCCTCGTTTGCCATCGGCGCTTGGTGGTACTTCAGCCCAAAGCTATTCGAGAACTTCCTCGGTATCTTGGGTTTCACGGACTGCAACGTGTCGCACCATTCACATCTTCTGAATGGTCAAACCGCCATTCACTTTACGATTGAAGCGACTAGGAAGTAGCGTTCCGCCCTCGCCCAGGCAGAGGTGATCTGCTGCTTGGGCGAGGCAGATTTCCCCGCCGCCCTAGTCGTCGTTGAAATCCGGCGTCGCCCCGGCCTTTGTGCAGGCCGTTTCATAGGCGCGGGCGGCGTCGTGCATGGCGGTGTTTTCCTCGGCCGCGTCGCTCGTGTCAGAGACCCGCGCCCAGTAGGACGCCTGCGCGTCGAGGTAGGTTTCCCGCAGAGCGTCGAGGTGTTCGTTGGCGTGCTTCGGCATCGTGCGGTTCCTTCCTGTTGCCTGCCCCTATGATGCGGGGCGTTACAGTGGGCGGAGTTCCCGGCTCACTCTTCAGCCTCGAGACTCGCCAGCCATGCCGGATCCGGCTCGACGAGCCCGGTCCCGCGGGCGAGGAGCTGCTCGATCGCCCAGGCGCGGGCGAGCTGGCTGGCGGCACTGAAATCGTAGCGCCGTCCGTCTGGGCTGCGCGCCTTGTCGCGATAGTGCAGGTACCGATCGCGCCCGGCTGCTACGAGGGGATCGCTGTAGGACAGCGGGTCGTACCGGTTCGCGATAGCGTCGAGGAGGCGGACGATCTGCATCGCCTGCCCGTCTGGCGTCGGATCTCCCTCCCCCGATCTGCCTGCCCGGGCCATATCAGGATCGCCGCTGCCGGCGCCCCTTCACCGCCGGCCTGTCCCCGCGGTACCGGGCGTCCCGGTTCTGGAACTGGGTGACCGAGACCGCCTCCTCGGCCCCGGCAGGGCGGCGCACGATGTCGGAGACGGTGAGCACCATCTCCTCGAGCATGGCCCGCGCCTCGTCGCCGAAGTGGTGAAGGAGCAACTGCCCGAGTGTCTCCCGATGCGGCTCGGCCGACAGGTTGCACAGCGCGGCCATCGCCTCGTCGATCCGGACGGAGGGCGGCTCGAGCATCAGGCTGACGGCGAGCTTCACCGGGCCCGTCGGCTCGGTCTTGCCGCTCTCCCAGTGCACCACCGTCTCGCTCGCCCGCTCCCCCCGCAGGCCGAGCACGCGCGCGAGCTCGCCGACCGTCAGATGCCGCTCGAGCCCCCACAGCTCGCCCAGCTCGGTCCGGGCATCCCGGATGAAATTATCGTTGCTCACGCGCATCTCTCCAATCGGTCGGCGGCCTCAGACCACCGGATCGCCCCAGGTCCGGTTCAGTAAAGCGGCCTCGATCTCAGATCCTATGGGCAGGGTTGAAAGTTGTTTCTGCCGCGCTATTCTCTCGCTATGCCCGTCCGCAGCTACAAGTACCGGCTCAGGCCAAGCAAGTCGCAGGCGTTGCTGCTTGATGGAATGCTGCTGGACATGTGCGGCCTCTACAATGCTTGCCTGCAGCAGCGCATCGAGGCTTACCGCCGCCGTGGGCTGACCTTGCGGTATGGGCATCAAGCGGCCGAACTGAAAGCGTGTCGCGCCGCCGATCCTGACGGGCTCGGGCGCTGGTCGTTCTCCGCCTTGCAGCAGGTGCTCCGGCGGCTGGACCAAACCTACGCGGCTTTCTTTCGCCGCGGATACGGGTTCCCGCGCTTCCGGGCCTCGGCACGGTTCCACAGCGCTACCTTCCGCGTCGGTGACGGGCTGACGCTCAAGAAGGATCAGCGCATCAGGGTTGTTGGCGTGCCCGGCGGGATCAAGGCCGTGTGGCACCGCGACCTGCCGCCGGACGCCAAGCTCGGCACCGCAATCCTCACGCGCCAGCAGGGCAAATTCTACGTCGTGTTCTCCGTCGAGGCCGCGTTTGCCGAGACCTGCGGGACCGGCACGGTCGGGATCGACCTCGGCCTGAACAGCCTGATCGCCACCAGCGACGGCGAAACGGTTGAAGCTCCGCGCTACGCCCGCAAAGCGCAGAAGGCGCAGCGCCGGAGGCAGCGCGCCCTCGCCCGATGCCAGCGCGGATCGAGGCGTCGCGCAAAGGCTAAGGCATGGCTCTCCGCTGGATCTGCCAGGATCGCGCGCCAGCGGCGCGACCACCTTCATAAGCTCTCGCGGTCCCTGGTCTCCCGCTATCGCGGTATCGCGTTTGAAGACATCAACGTGGCTGGGCTCAGCCGCGGGCTGCTGGCCCGATCCGTTCACGACGCTGCGTGGTCTACCCTCATCCAGCTCACAACGTACAAGGCTGAAAGCGCCGGTGCGTCCCTTGTGCTGGTTGACCCGCGCGGCACCTCTCAGCAGTGCCCGTCCTGCGGGGCGATCAAGGCCAAGACGCTCGCGACCAGAACGCATGCCTGCGAATGCGGTGCAGTTCTGGATCGTGACGTGGCCGCTGCGATCGTCGTGCATCAGCGGGCTTTTGGGCCGGGACGCGGCCTTCGGTCGACAAGCCAGCGGGTTGCCGCATAGCTTGGCCGAGAAGCTCCGTCCTTCAAGGCGGGGAGTTGTCACGCTTGTCTCCATTGGAGCGGGGCGCTGCCCCGGCGGCTGTGAGGATCTACCCAGAGATGGGGCGTTGCGGGAAGAGGAGCCCCGGCGCGCCCACCATCGATTTCACTTGTTCACGAGTTCACGGTGCGAGGCATGAAGGCATGGGCACGACCCCGACGCGTGCCGCTTCCATGTAGGCCTCAACCCCTTGGATCGCCTGATGCCGGATGAGCATCATCGCGAAGGCGTAGGCGTGCTCTCCGGGCTCCTGACCGAGCGCCTTGAGCACCATCAGCTCGTAGTAGCGCGCTTCCCAGGTGTTGTTGCCGTCCCGTCCCTCGTTCCGGGCGGCCAGCGACCACGCCATGGAGTCGGCCGAGGCGAGCCGGCGCGCGACGCGCGGGCTCGAGAGGGCTGTGAGCTTTACGCCGAACCCGTGGAGCTTCAGATCGGGCCGCGCCGCGTGGATCGCGTCCAGGACCTGCATAATCGCCCGTGGGGAGCCCTGACGCTTGCAGACTGAGCCGACCCCGACCCAGGCGCCGGGCGCGATCCTGGCCCCGTATTCTGCGAGGTGGCGGGTGTAGTCCCAGGGGGTGAAGCCCTGCAGAACCGGCATCACGTAGATCCCGGCCGTATCGCAGGCCGCGAGCGCGTCGTAGCGCTCGATCGTGAGGCGCTGATGCTCGCGGATCTGGGCGGCCCATTCCGCGTCCGGGAGCATCCGGCGCAGCGCCCGCTCCCGCTCCGGCCCGGTCTCGGGCAGCTCGTGCACGGGCAGGCCGAGGACACGGGCGCAGACGAAGCGCTCGCACATCCAGTCCTCGGCGACGGCCGCTCGCAGGGTGCCCGAGCGGGCGAATTCCCGGATGCGGGCGGCGTAGGCCGAGGGCGGCTCGGTGTAGCCGCCATCCCGGGCGACCTTGGTGAAGGCGCCCGAGTCCATTACCCACTCGTTCGCCAGGATCGGGCCGCGCTTGGGCAGCGCGTTGACGCTGACGAAGGCGCGATCGAGCCAGAACGCCTTGTTGGGATGGTGGAGCCCCACGAAGAAATCGACGGCCATCGCCTATCCCCAGGATCGCAGGATGCTGTCAGGGAGGATCCCGGCGGCGACAAGCAACACCAGATCCTCGCTGGCCATTGCGCCGATCGCCATGTCGAGATCCAGGAGCGAGCGGGTGCAACCCCGGTACCGGTGGGGATCGTTCATCAGGTTGCGGATGGCCCCCTCCTGGGCCATCGCGCGCCACGTCTCGCGTGAGACCACCCGGCCGAGGCCGAGGGATGTCTGCCACTCCGGCATCCCGAGCGCGCGGGCATGCTCGATGACGGCCTGGGCGAATTCCCAGGCCCGTGCCCGCAGAGGCTCGGCCGGCGTCTCGGTCGGCACGATCTGGACGAAGTCCTCCGGGGCGAGCGCGGGCATCAGGCGGCCTCCGGGATGTGGGTGACGCTGCCGGCCAGGATCCCGGGCTTCGCCTCGGCGAGCATCCGGGCGACGCTCGCGCGATCAGCCATCAGCTCGAAGGCGAGACTGGTTGCCATCCTCTTGGGATAGAGAGCGCTGCCGCCTTGAAAGCCGACGATGACGCTGAGAGCGCCGGTCCAGGGATCACGCACGGTCCGCGGAGCGCGCACATCCAGCGCGTAGTAGTGCGGCTGCTTCTTGGGCCACGAGATCGTGTAGCCGTGGAGCGAGACGGTCTCGCCGTGCTCGATGACCCGGATCATCGCGGCTAGGAAGTCGGCGTAGAGCACCGGATCCGGCTTCGGGGCGGGCTGACGCTTCGCGGTTGTGGCCATGGTTGCCTCCTGAGAGCGGGGCGCTGCCCCTGTCCCTGGAGATCTACGCCGGACTGCCAGCGAAGGCACTAGAGTTCACGCGGGAAAGCGTGAACTCGGGAACGCTCCACAGTTGTCCTGAGTGAGGGGCCGAAGCCCCTTAGTCAGCGATCGTCGGCCGGCCGCGGCGGGCGAACTCGGCGTTGAGCATGTCGATGACGGCCTCCCGGATCGAGACGCCCCGCTCCATCGCCATCGCCTTGAACTGGCGCGCGGCCGCATCATTCACCCACGCGCCAAGATGGGTGCAGCCTAACCGGTAGGCCGGGACCGATACGTCGATCGTTTTGGCGCCGCGGCGCGTGCGCCGGGTCGGACCTGGGACTGTAGCTTCTGCGGCGATCGCCCGCTCGATGACCGCGATCTCGGTCTCGCCGGCCGGCGCCTGGAATGCGGGGGCTCTCCTTGGGGTGCGGGCCATCAGCGTGCGTCCTTCTGCTTGAGCGAAAGTTCGATGCGGATCCAGTCGAACAGGGCGAGCGCCTCGAGCGCTGCCTTGCCGCCGGGATTGTGCTCGGTCGCGGTCAGCCCGAGGCTCAGAGGCCGGGCGAAGTCGGACCGGAGATGGAAGAGCGGGGGCGCGAGGGTGAGCCCGTAGGCGGCAACGCCCGCCCTGCCCTCCTCGATCGTCCCGGGGCTGTTGGCCGGGGCCTGGTTGAGCATGACGAAGGTGCGGTTCAGCCGCTCGGCCAGCCGCGCGATGCGCTTGACCACGCCCAGCGTCTCGAGATCGGCCTGCGTCGGCCGAACCGGCGCGAGCACGAGGTCCGCCTGATCGCAGGCTGCCAACGCGACCGTCTCGGCCTTACCCGGCGTATCGATGATCACGAGCCCGATCCCGTTGGCGCGGGCGTTGCGGATCAGGACGGGGAGCGCGTCGGCATTGATCTCCCGCGTGACCTGGGGCGAGTCGGCCTCCCGTCGCTCGAACCAGTTGTAGGCTGTCGCCTGCGGATCGGTGTCGATGATCGCCGTCGGGATGCCGGCCGCCTGCGCGCAAGTGGCGACATGGAGGCCGACCGTGCTCTTGCCTGGGCCGCCCTTCTGGCCGACCACGGACAGGACTTTCATCGTCGCCTCCAATCTCGGCGCGCATTCAGGCGGCCAAATTATCCAATGGTCAAGGGCGCTTAACAAACTCGATCGTGCGCTATGCCCCTGGCGATGGACTGAGATCCAAGCGTGAACGCGTGAACTCTTGCAGTGCTGAACGCGTGAAAAACCATAAAAAATCCAAGCGCTGTTGATCAGTCGGCGAATTCGGGGCTAGGCTCGGCATTCCCGCAGGGTCTAGCTGCGGATCGATTCCATGGAGCGTGCCGCGACGGGCTGAACAAAGCGTATCCCGAACGGAGAAAACCCCCCGAGCCGGCAAGCTCGAGGGGTTCTAGGGGCCGGGCCCCGTGAGAAATGCTTTGAAGGCAACTCACTCTCCGAAAAATCAGGATCGGTGTCAACACCCTCCACTTGGGTGAGCGATGCCGCTTTGCCCGACGCGGCCACCGGAGAGGGTGGTTGTGAACGATGGTCTATGGGGAAATGAGACGCGCCATCGAGGGCGCGGAGATCTGCCGCCTGCCCGAGGTCGCCTCGGCGATGTGGAAGGCCTACGGGGCTGGGGGCCTGACCGACGCGGAAGTCGAGCAGCTCGCCGGCCTCCTCGAGGCGCGCCAGGGCGCGGCGCGGGCGGCCCCTGAGCGGCCGAGCCTCGCCCAGGCCGCGGAGCGGGTTGCGGCGGTCGCACGGGCTCGCGCGCGCGCCGGATCGAGGCCCCGCTCGGCCGAGAGCTTGGGACGGCGCCGGAGGTGGGCTGCCGCCGGCTTCCTGCCGCCCGCCCTCGCGGCCGGGTTCACGCAAGGGGAGGTCGCGGCCCTCGCGGTCGTGGCCGGCGAGATCGGGAAGCGGGGCACCTGCGCGCTCGCCCTCGGGGCGATCGCGGCGCTCGCCGGGGTCAGCGAGTCGACGGCCAAGCGCGCGCTGCGGCAGGCCCGGGGCCTCGGCCTCGTCTCGATCGAGGAGCGGCGCCTCTCCCGAGAGCGCAATGACACGAACCTCGTGCGGATCGTCAGCCGGGAGTGGGCGGGCTGGCTGCGCCTGCGGATGCCTCGCCCGGGGCGGCCTCCCCTCTCCCCCCCTGGGGTTCAAGCAGGATCTTCCCCGAATATCACAGGTCCAGGGATAGCGAGGAAATGGGGGAGCGCGGCCGGATTCGGGAGCCCGACAGATCCCGAGAATCGCGGCCGGCCCCGATCGCGGATCGTAACCGCGTGAGGGCCACGCTCTGCGCGTCGATGGCGACGCGCTGCCCTCACGCTCCTGGAGGAGGAAGCCCGATCCTGCGCCCACCAGGGCGGCGGAACCGGCGTGGGGCTGCCGAGGGGCAGCAGCCGATCCCGTCGCGCCCAGACGCCCGGATTCGGCGCTCAGGCGGCCTCCGAGTGGCGGCGCGGCTGCTTGTTGCGCGCGGCCTCGAGGATCTGAGCGTAGGAGGCGCGGCCGAGGATCACCCAGGCACGCCGCAACTGCTCGATGCCCATGAAGCCGAGGGCGGCGTGCTCGGCCTCCATGCCGAGCTGCTTGGCGAGCCAGTAGACGATCCGACCTTGCGCCAGGGTGCGGGTGCCCGGCTCCGTGCGGACCGCCTGCTCGAGGAGCGGCTCGATGCGGTCGCGCTGGAGCCTGACCCGGGCGGCCTTCGTCTCCGGGCCGGAGGGCGGCTCCCCGGGGCCGTCCTTCGCGTCGATGTGCCGGGCCCAGGAGTCCGGGCAATCCGGGCAGCGCCAGACCTGCGAGCCGGCCAGCTCGGGGCCGATCACGGCCCCGTCCACCCGCTCGCATTCATGGGCGCAGTCGGTGCAGAAGACGGTGCTCACGGCGACAGTCCGGGCATGCCGTTGTGCTCGATGCCGTCGAGAAGGCGGCCGGCGGGCTTCTTCCTGAGCCGGTTCCGAGATTGGTTCAGCACGATCATCTCTTCGCGCATGCGGTCGCGCTCTGGGATCGGGTCGTAGTGCGGCCCGAACCAGGGGAACGGGTCCTCGCCCCTGCCGAACTCGAGGTGCTCCCACAGCTCCAAGGCGAGATCGGCCTGCTCCGCTTTCACCAGCAGGTAGGGCCGGATCGCTTCGATGACCCCCGCCGCCGTGATCCCGGACCGGCACCACTGGAATTGCGGACGGTGCAGTGGGTTCTTCGGGACGTAGCGGTTGATCGCACCGCCCCATAGGGATGCCGCGAACTCGTGGGGCTCAGACCGCGTCCCTGCGATGCCAACTTGTGGCGTGTGGTAGTAGCGGCCACCTCGGTAGGCACGGGCAATCGTGATGTACCCATCGCCGTCGATCATACCTGCAAGGTAAGCGAGGGCCGTCGGAGTGGCATCTCCACCGCTGAGCCCATGATGGGCGAGAATGACGGAAGCGATCGCGCTCTCAGCCATGGACCGCCTCCATCGGCGCGCGATTGTCGTTGGCGCCGTGGCCTTCCGGCCGATTGCGGCTGTCGCTCGCCTCGGACCAGCCGAGGAGGCGCGTGAAGGCGAGTGCCGTCAGGGGGCACCCGATCGCCCAGAGCGTGAAAAAGATCCCCCACGTCATCGTCCTGCTCCCTGGAACTGGTTGCGCATCGCCGCCTGGATCACGCCGGGCAGCATCTCGGAGAGGGCGTCGGGGGCGCAGCGCCCCTCGACGACAGCCATGGTCAGATCCTCGATCACCCGCGGTTTGACGTGCGGCCACAGATCCCGCGGGACGGTCCGCTGGACGGTGGCGACCAGCTCGATCCCGTAAGCCGAGCGGCCGGCGGCCGAGAGCACGCGCGGATCGATGCCGCTGCCCGTCGGCCGCGGTGCGGACGCGGGTGCAGGCCGATCGATGCGGGGCGTGGGGACCGGCTTCGGAGCGGTCCGGAGCGCCACCGGCCTCGGCTTCGGTGCAGTCCGGACCACAGGCGCCTTCGCGCGCTCCTGGGCGCGCTGAGCCTTCGCTTCGCGCACCGCAGTCGCCCGCTCCAGCCTCGCCATCGCCCGCTCGAGCTTGAGCGCCTCGGCCTTCTCCGCGCGCTCGGCCTCGATGCGTTGAAGCCTCTCCGCCGCCCAGATCGCGTTCTGCCGCTTGAGCGCGTCTGCCCGGGCTGCAGCCTCGGCCTTGCGCTTGGCGGCGCGGGCCTGGGCCGCCTCGCGACGGGCCGCGTTGTTCGCCTTCCGCCGGGCGATCTCCGTCTCCGGATCGACCTGGACGCCGAACCGTCTGCGCGCGCTCTGGATCGCCGACCGGCTGCGGCCCGTGAGCTTGGCGCCGTAGGCCGTGAGCTTGGCGATCTCGGTCTCCGCCCAGGCCTCGGTGTGCCCGCCCCGAGAGCAGCCGACCCGGCCGGCTGTGAGGCCCATCTCGCGGGCGGCGAACCGGATCGCCTCTCGCGTGCGGGGCGCGAGCAGCGCGGTGAGTAGGTCGTAGCGGGGGTAGAAGATCCGGATCAGGCGCCGTTGCGCCTGAGTGTAGCGCTGATGCTTCCCGATCCTCTCGGTGAGGCTGAGCTTGCGCGCCCGGCTCGAGATCGCGTTGCGCGAGCGGGTCGGCATCTCGGCCTGGATCGCCGTCACGTCCGGGAACAGCCTCCGGAGCGTCGCATCCTCCTCCTGGGAGAACGGGGCCCCGGCGCGGGTCTTCTTGAGGTGCCAGGCCCGCCGCTGGATCTCGCGCTTGGACCGGCCTTCCAGCTCGCGCATGCAGGCTTCGACGTCCGGGTAGAGCCGATCGATGACCCTGTCCTCGGCCTCCGAGAACGCGGGCGCTGCCGCCATCCGGGCGATCCCGGTCTTCTGAGCCTTGGTCCGGATCTGCTCCTCGGTCGGGATCCCCTCGGGGCGGATGGCGCGCAGCGCCTCCTGGATCGCAGCGATATCGGGGTAGAACTGGCGGATGATCGGTTCCGCCCCGGGTGGGAAGATCGACGGTTTCACGGGTTCACTCCGCAGCAAGCAGGGGCCTCGGACCGCTTCGGGCGAGGAGTTAAGCTCCCGTTTGGAAGCTTGAGCCGCACTGGCGTAGAAAGGGCGCGCTCGACAGACCAGCCGCCGTCGAGGCGACGGCGAATGGTGTCGCTCGGCAGGTCAAGGCGCTCGCACCACTCAGCGAGAGCTAACGTCTGTCCTCGAAAGGAGAGCATTCTGCTTGATCGCCGATTTCGGCAATTTACCTTACGGGTTGCCCACCGGCAGTTTCCGGGCTCGTATCCCCGGTCGTTCTTAATGCGATCGATCTCGTGCTTGGGCGAAGGCCTAGGACCCATGTCGTCCAGGAAGTTTTGAGGGGAGTCTCGCCATCGATCGCAGACGGTGATCCCTCTTCCCCCGTAGTCCTCGAAAGCGGGATGATCGGGATCCAAGCATCGGAGTCGCATCGTCTGCCAGACCCGGTACTCAGGCAGGTAGGACAGGCCGTGCGTTGGCTTTCCAGTCATGGTCAGCCTCCGCCCGTTCTACAGCTGGCGAAGCTGTCGATGATCAGGGGGCGCAGCATCAGTTCAGCTCCCCGATCTCGCGGAACCACACCGGGACCATCTCGGCCGGCATCGGGATCCGCTCATTGTGGAAGCCCGCATCGACCAGGAGATCGCGGACCAGGGCGCCGAGCTTCGAGGCTTCCTCGAGGGTGACGGTCGACCAGTCGGTCACCGGCTCGATCACAGCCGCCGCGAAAGCGGCCAGCTCGGCCGTGTCGAAGGTGCCGATCCGCTGCCCGAGGGGCAGGTGGTAGAGGGCGCCGTAGACGGTCTCTTCGTCCGGGCCGTAGTCGGCGATCGCGAACGGGCCCTTCACCCAGCCCACGACCGTGGTGCGGCGGCAGCTCGTCATGAAGATCGAGTAGGCGGCGAGCGCCCAGCCGTCGGCGAAGTCGAGATCCCCGGGCTGGGGCGGATCGCCGACGATCGCGCCGTACTCCTCGGGTGAGATCGGTTGCCAGAACGGGGCGGTATCGAGGCGCGGGAGCGCGGGGTCATCGAGGCGGAGCATCGCGTTTCTCGGGCGTGAAAGGGTGGATGCGTGAAGCGGTGAAGGATCAGATCGGTTCGGGATCGCCGGCTTGGACAGCGTCAACCTGGACGCCGGCCTCTTGGAACATGATCGCGGCGGCCTCGAACTCCTCTCGAGGCATCGAGGTAGTGCCGGCCCCGTAGAGGACGTGGGCGACGCCGGCATTGATGATTTGTCGGGCGCACCGGCTGCAAGGCGCGTGAGTGCAGAAGAGCCAAGACCCTTCAGTTCGCGATCCATGCCGGGCCGCGTTGGCGATAGCAGCCTCTTCGCTATGCACGGTCCAGAGGTACTTGGCAGGCCGCTCAAGGCGCTCGTGTCGATCCTCGACGCCCCTTGGGATCCCGTTGTACCCCGTAGAGATCACGAGCCCGCTTGAGGAAACAATCACCGTTCCCACTCGCGTGCTGTCCTTGCTCCAAGATGAAACTTCGTCTGCAAGGGCCAGGAACCGCCGCCCCCACTTTGGATCAGCAAGGTTCATTTGCGTAGCTCCAAGTGTAGCCGCCCGCGCTCTTGGCGCGCCCGGCACAGTTATTGACGATATTTCCCTGGCGGATGCCGAGAGCTTTGGCGGCTGATAAGGTGCTGTCGAACCGTAGGCCGCAGCCCGTTACGACAGGACGTTTGCGCTTCTGTCTCGCGATCGCGAGGGCTGTAGCGACTTGGGCCGGCATAGGCCCCCGCTTGCGGCCAGTCAGAGCCGCACTCTGCTTCGCCCGAGCCTCGGCGGATCGGGAGCGTCCCTTAAGCTTCGCTGCCATCCGGGCGCGAGCTTCTGCATCAGCCATCGGGTTCTTTGCTCGCATCCGCGCGCTGCTCGCGGTGCGATTGG
Organism: uncultured Methylobacterium sp.; assembly: GCA_963990595.1. Classification (GTDB taxonomy): domain Bacteria; phylum Pseudomonadota; class Alphaproteobacteria; order Rhizobiales; family Beijerinckiaceae; genus Methylobacterium. The sequence goes on along the minus strand of CAXDNE010000010.1, from coordinate 12,043 downwards.
TCTCAGACTTTGCTGGGTTATTCTCCCCTGAGAAAGCCGCGCTTCGCAAAGCTAGCAAGTCTGGACGTGAGCGTATTACCTCTGACATGCGCGCCCGCGCTTCAGCGGACATGGAGCGCCCAAGCCTTGCTGCTGTCATTGCAGCGCGGGCGGCCTCTGTGTGCCGGTATCCGGAGATGCCACGGCCGCCACCAGTGTAGGTCGCGAGGGTCTCAAGGCCCACTGCTGAGATCGCTGCGGCCTCTACGGCGTAAGCTTCCGACTCGCTGAGGCCGTCTTTCAGGATCTCGACCGTGCGGCCGTGTTTTTCCTCAACCGCCTTCCAGTGTCGGTTGCGTTGCGATCTCGACCAAGCGCGACGCCCGCAGCCTTTGCCGATGTAGAAAAGACGCCCCGTATCAGCCTCGTAATGGGCATAGACATAGAAACGGCCGCCGACCTGGGTGGAGTCCTTGGACTTGCTCGCGGCGTGCTGGGCATGTCCCATCAGGTGCGTGGTCCACTCATCCATCACGCGGCCTCCGCACAGGGGCGTTGATGGGGGTGATCCGCCGCGATCCGGGCGCGCTCGACGGCGCTGATGTGGACGCCGCGCCTGCGGACCGCGGCCAGGACCGAGGTGTGGTCCCGGTTGAACAGCTTCCCGATCTGGATCAGCGAGAGATCGGGCCGGGCGAGGTAGACGGCGGCGATCGCGTCGAAGCGGGCCTCGATGATGGGCACGACGCGCGAGATCCCGGTCAGGTCCTCGACGTTGAGGCGGTGCAGCGCGGCGACCTGGGCGATGATCAGGGCGGCCGGCGAGCGGCGGCGCCCCCAGGCATGGAGCGGCCCGAGGAAGGCGCCCGGGACGAACCGGGGCCGGCGGGGATCCGGATCGGCCGGCTCGGGATCGGGCAGCTCGACCTCGGCGGCCTCGGGGATGCGGGTCGGCGCCACCTCGACCGCGACGGTCCGGACCGGTGCCGGCGGCGCCGGCCGGGGCTTTGCGCCCCAGATCCGGGCGCGCAGCTCGGCGTAGTGCCGCATCATCGCGGCGGCGTCGGTAAATTCACGGGCGCTCACGCCCTGCAGGGCCTGCGGCATCGTCTTTCTCCGGATGTTCGAGGTTCAGGCGGCCGCGGACTGGATCTGCGCGGGCGCGGCGAGATGCGTCATCGCGAGGCGGATGGCGCTGAAGTCGGTGGGGAGCCTGGACAGGCGGAACCCCTTCCGGTCGGCGAGCTGCAGAAGCTCGCGGCCGAGCCCGTGATCGTCGGCGATGTCGGAGGCCGGGATCCCGTCATCGGCCATCGCGAAGGCGATCTGCAGGGCGGAGAGGTGGTCGCTCGGTGGGGTCATACTTGCCTCGCTCGCGAGTTGGGCGCTGCCCAGGGGGTTGAAGCTCGAGGGGACGGCTCAGGCCGCCCGAAGGGCGGGGTGCGGCGCGCCGGGATCGGCCAGCGCCAGATCGCGCGCGATCTCGATGCTCTCGTCGGGAAGCGCGCTGCGATGCAGGTGGATCTCAGTCGCGCCCCGGGCCTGCATGGCCGAGAGCCAAGCCGGGAAGGGGCCGACCGTCTCGATGACGACGGCCTCGATCCGGGTGGCCGCGCCGGCCTGCGACCGGCGGACCGCCAGCGCGACCCCGGAGACCTCGTCGATGAGATCTGGATCCGTCGCCGCGCGGACGATGAAGACGTGCCGGTCCCGAGAGCGGCCACGCCAAGCTGTCATTTGGATTGCAGAAGCTATTTTCCGCGTTGAGCGCAGCAGTTCTTCCCGGACCCCATCGCTGGGGAACTCAGTCGCTTCTGAAGCGGCCTGCGGGCAGATCAAGAAAGGGGAAGGCCGAAGATCCACGGTGACCGCTCCGGTTGGTGCGATCAGCTTTATCCAAGCGGCTTGGATGAGGCAAGCGGAAAATCCAAGCTTCGTGGATCTGTGCTGCCGGAGAAGGCCCAGAACCGTTCTAAGTTCATGTCTGAATGTGTCTGGAAAGCACGGTTAACCAGGCGGAGTCCTGCCGGTCCTCGCTGGGGATCCCTCTGCAAGCCTAGGTAGTTTCCAGGGGCACCAAGCTCGCGCAGTTATACACAGGCCCCGGGTCAGGCGCAGAAAGTTCGGCCCTCGGCCATTGCGTCTTTGGTCCTGATTTGTTCTGGTGCGGTTCCGGGAGGATCCTCATGGTGGGTGCGCAGGGAGTGGTTCAGAAAGAAACCGAGATCCGTCAGGCGGCGTTCGGGTTGATCCCCCAGCTGCCGCGGGATCAAACGACCGCGTTGGCCGTCTTGGACTTCGCGACGGCCATACTCGAGATCGCATCGACCCTCGATCGGGAGGGCCGGCGCTTGGCGGCCGATCTCGTGATGCTGCTCTCCGACGATCGAAACGAGGCGCGGCGCACGCTCGCCTTCGCGCGCAAGCAGCTCGAGGACAGTCTCTGTCCGGCGGCGATCGCCCGGGATCTCGGACAGGATCGGGCGGTCGGCGAGCGACTGAGGCTGGTCGACAGGTAGGCCGCCTCGAAAGTCTCGGGGATCGCGATCAGGCCTCGGTCGCGACCCCCCGGCGCTCACTCTGCTCGTCTTCCTTCTGCTCGGTCTGCTTCCGGATGCGCCGGATGCCGTCGAGGAGGTAGGCGGGCAACAGGGACTCGTCGCCCTGGTAGATCCAGTCGAGGCCGACCTTCAGGCCCCGGCAAACCTTCAGAGCCTCGTCCAGGGAGATCCGGCTGATGTCGCGCTCGTAGTTGTTCCAGGTCTGAAGGCTGATCTCGACCTTCTTGGCGAACTCGGTTTGGTTCATGCCGGTGGCAAGGCGCGTGAGCTTGAGGCGCGCCGATATGGCCTCGCGGCTGGTTGGAGCGAGTTCCTTCATGGGCGCATTCTCGCGCGCCAGCGCTCGCGACGCCATCAAAGCGTGAAGGCCTCTTGCTTTATCCAAGCTGCTTGGATAGATCTCGGGCATGGAACCTCTCGCGGACACTGGTGCGGTGATCGATGCTCTGGGCGGCACTTATGCCGTCTCCCAGATCTTCGGCTGCCGAATGCAGAACGTCTCGAACTGGAGGAACTGGAAGCACTTCCCCCCGGATACCTTCGAGACCTTCAGCCGAGAGCTGGCGAAGCGGGGGTTGACGGCGCTTCTCTCGCTGTGGCGCACGATCCCGACCTCGCAACTCAAGGGGATGTCGATCATCCCGAGCCGGATATCGGTCACTGGCGCGGTCCAGGCACCGTCGAAATTCGTGATCGCGCCGCGCAGCACCGCCGATCTCGCGGCCGGGATGGCGGTGTGAGATGCGCGCGCTCCGTCAAGCCGCACGGCGGCTCGAGAATTCGCGAGGCGCCCGATGAGCGCCTCGACCCAAGATCTCGCCGATGGCGTCGGCGAGGTGCTCGCCCTTCTGGGGCGTTTCCTCCCTAGACTGAGCCGGAGCCCTCGTGCTCCGGCTCCCTTTGGGGAGATCACCGACAGTAGACCGGAAACAGTCACCCGTATCCATCCAGGTTCGCCCAGTCGTCATGGGCAGAAAATCGTCGCTGGGTGGAATATATGGCGAACAACCTTGGCCGGTAAGTCAATTCCGGTCGGTCATCACCGATCGAAATCACTGAGCCCGCGGCGCTGCAATCGAAGCTTCGCCGTGGCTCTTGACAGTGTCCGATCCGGCCTCGGACGCCTCAAGCTGGGCCCGCTCCCGGTGCCCGGGTAGGGCGGCGGCACAAATAAAAAACGCCCGGTCCCGAGCTTTGGCAGGCAGGGGGACCGGGCGCTGATCTCGAACCGGGGCATCCCGCCCCAAGCTCGGTGGAGAACTATGCAAAGCACAAATCACGATCAAGCGCAAGGCGTTGCCGACAATTCAGTCGCCGCCGACGAGCTAAAACAGTTCATCGAGCGCCTCGAGCGTCTTGAGGAAGAGAAAGCCGGCTTATTAGGCGACATCAAGGAGGTGTTCGCCGAGCTGAAGGGCCGGGGCTTCGACGCCAAGGCCGTCCGCACGATCCTGCGCATCCGCAAGCAGGATCACAGCGAGCGTCAGGAGCAGGAGGCGATCCTCGAGCTCTACATGCAGGCCCTCGGGATCGCCTGACGCGCCATGCCCCGCGCCCGCCGGATCCCGAAATGCGAGCTGCGGCCCGAGTGGCTGCAGCGGCCCGAGCGGGCGGAGGTCATCCTCGATCTCCCGCTCTGCCCGGCGACCAACAACCTCTACCTCAACCGGCCGGGCATCGGCCGGGTGAAGTCGCCGGCCTACCGCTCCTGGATCGAGAGCGCGGGGCTCTACGGCAAGATCCAACGGCCCGGCCGCATGGTCGGGCTCGCGGATCTGACGGTCCACCTCTGCGAATTCCGCGGCGACACCGACGGGCGCGTGAAGGCGCTCATCGACTGCGCCAGGGCGATCGGCGTCATCGCCGACGATGGCGGGCGGTACATCCGCCACGTCGACATCCGCCGCGGCGAGGCCCCCCAGGGCTTCGTGCGCCTCAAGTTCACGCGTGTAGGCGTCGAAGCCTGCACGGCTGAAGCGCCGGAGGCGGTGTCATGAGCGCGCCGCTTCCCCTTCGACCGTCCTGGCCGCTCGCGCCCCTGCCGATGTTCGCCTTCGACGTGATCATGGCTGATCCCCCGTGGCTCTTCGAGAACTACTCGGAGAAGGGCGAGGGCAAGAACCCGAAGCGGCACTACGACTGCATGCCGACGTCCGAGATTGCCGCGCTCCCCGTCGGCCATCTCGCCCGCGGCGATGCCTGGCTCTGGCTCTGGGCGACGTGGCCCATGCTCCCGGACGCGATGACCGTCATGGCGGCATGGGGCTTCAAGTACGTCGCGGGCGGCCCCTGGGTGAAGCGGGGCCGCTCCGGCAAGCTCGCCTTCGGTCCCGGCTACATCTTCCGGACCTGCGGAGAGGTCTACCTCGTGGGCAAGATCGGGAATCCCCCGGTCTGCTCGCACGCGATCCGGAACCTCATCGAGGCGCCCCGGCGCGAGCATTCCCGCAAGCCCGATGAGGCTTACCGGGATTGCGAGATCCTGTTCGGCCCAGGCCGGCGCGCGGACATCTTCTCGAGACAGACGCGCCCAGGCTGGGACGCCTGGGGCCGGGAGGTCGGCAAATTCGATCCTGGGACGCCGACGATCGCCGCGGCGGCCCTTCCATCCATCCCGGCGTCGGAGCCCACTCCTGCGCCCCTCCTCGCATTCGGGGGGATGTAGTCATGAGCGACACGCCGACTTCTTCCGGTCGCCTGTGCGGACCGGATCTTCTGGCCCAGCAGGTCGCGGATAACGCGTACCGCCGCGCCGCCTACATCCACGCCAGCGCGATCGGGGATAGCCCGATCGAACGCCTGTTCGCGGCCGCCCTGAAATGCGCGATCGATCTCGGGCAGTTCCCCTTCGTTCGTTCCGTCCTGATGATCCATCGTGGCCGCACGCTCGATGACATGCGGGCTTTGGCTGAGCACATGGGCCAGTCGACCGTGACGCTGTACCTGGAAGCCCAGGTTGGCGATCCGGGTTGGCGTGCCGATTTCTTCATCCACTGGCCTGTCGTGTCGGGCGGAGAGGTGGTGCGCCTCGACCGCATGGTCGTCGAGTGCGACGGCCATGAGTTCCACGAGCGGACGAAGGGGCAGGCGGCCCGTGATCGATCCCGAGACCGGGTCGCGCAGAGCCAAGGGTTGCCGATCTTCCGTTTCACGGGATCGGAGATCTGGAACGATCCGATGGCCTGCGCGCACGAGGTCATCGCATTCATCGAGTCCCGGCCATGAGTTTCGCCGCACAGAAGTGGGCAATGGCCCTGACCGTAGGCTCGTCGACCGCTAAGGCCGTGCTCCTCGCGCTCGCCTACTACGCTGATGAGGAAGGCGTCTGCTGGCCTTCGCAGGAGACGCTCGCGCGCGATACCGAGTTCACGTCGCGCGCTGTCCGAACAGCGATCGGCAAGCTCCAAGAGCTGGGCCTGATCTCGAGCGAGAAGCGGCACCGCCGCGACGGTTCGCGCGCCAGTGACATGATCACCCTGAATGTCGGCGCTCAGCCCAACCGGCACGACGTTCCGGTTGGATGCCAAGAGGAAGCTAATTCCGGGGGGGAGGAAGCTCCTTCCGCCCCCCCGGAAGCTGCTTCCAGGGATCCGGAAGGGGGTTCCGGGCATGAACCATCATCGAACCATCAGGGGAACCATCAAAGGATCTCTAAGCCCGGGACGAATGCGCTCCAGCGCGCCAAGGCGTCGGAAGGGGATCAGGCAGAGGTTCAGCCGCTCCACAACCTCCGGGATAGGCTGGGGACGGAAGGGCTCGAAACCATCTGCGAGATCACGGGCCGGTCGCCCGGAATGGCGAGCAAGCTCATCGCCCGGTTCCTGCGGATGGCCTACGACGAAGCCTCGATCGTCCTGGCGCTGATCCGGGAAGCAAAGTCCCGAGGTGAAGTCGATCCCTCGATGTGGATCGAGGATCAGCTCAGGGCCCGAATCCTTCGGAGCCGTGAGCCCGTTCCCCTGCCGGGAGCGCCGACAGGATACCGGCGGGAACCGCCCATGAGCGCCCAGACCGCCAACTTGGTTCGCATCGCAGAGAAGTTCGCCGCAGAGGCGCCGACCGGAGTGAGTGCGCATGTCCCAGGATCTGATCCCGACGAAGTCATCCTCATTGACGACGGCGAGGCCGGCGAGCCGGAGGCAGCTCGAGGAGAAGATCGAGGAGTTGCATGGGCGGCTGGTGGCGGATCCCGCCCTTCCGACGCGCTTCTCCGTGCCGCGGGCTTTGGCGGCCACGACAGCCGAGCGTCGAGCGCTCTGCGCCGTCAGAGACCGCCTCGCGGCTGAGCTCGAGCCCTGCCCAGAGCGGGATCTGGTCGACGCGGTGGTGTCGCGGATGCTGAAGGGGTTCGAGCTGGGCCAGGGGATGAGCGAGATGGACCGCCGGGTGGTGAACGGCGAATACATCGACGCGGTGCGGAAGCTTCCGCTCTGGGCGATCAAGGCGGCCGCGGAACGGTTCCGGGACCGGCAGAACCTGCTCCCCTGGAATCCGGCCTTCCGTCCTTCCACGGCGCAGTTCGCCGATGAGGCGCGGGAGGGAATGATCCCGCACCGGACAAAGCTCTTGCACGCGAACCGGGTGCTCAACGCGACGGTGGAGGATCCGCCGTCAGAGGCGCAGCGCGAGCGGGTTGCCGAGCTGGCGAAGAGCTTCCGGGCGCAGTCCATGAAGGGCGCCGACAACCGGCCGGTCCCGACTGAGGCTGAGATCGACCGAGCGCGTGAGGCGGCGCTGCGCGAGCAGGTGGAGGCGCTGAGGCGCACGGGCGCCAACGGCGGGATCTCCTCGCTGATGGATCGCCTGAACGCCAAGCGCGGTGGCCAAGCGCCCCAGGGCGATGCGTCCCACCAGTTCACGGGTGAAGGAGGTCACGCATGAAGCCGGAGAGCGCGACGGCCGCCCGACCCATGCCCGGTCCGTGGAAGGTGGGCTACCGCGGTACCGCCGTATTCGCCACCGGGGCGAAGGGCGGCGACCAGAAGGTCTGCGACATCCGCGGCTGGGGCTACCTGACCGGCAACGGCGCAGGCGCCCTCGGCCTTCCGGCGGCCGAGGCGGTCGAGATCCAGTTGGCGAACGCCCGGCTTATCGCGGCGGCGCCTCTGATGCTGCAGGCCCTCGAGGCCTTCGACGCGGATCTCTCGCGGACGTGGCGCTCGCCCGACAGCATCGAGGCGAGGGACGGGATGTGCAAGAACCGGCGCGCCGCCTGGGCGGCGGCGCGGGTGGCGATCGAGGCGACCCGCATCGCGGCCGTCATCGGGGAGCCGGTTCCCGCCCAGAGTGAGGCGTGATGGCCGACGGGCAGGACATCGAGACCCTGGTCGCGGCCTGGCGGGCCGGGGTCGACCAGCTCGATCCCGCGCGGCCGCCGGCGCCGGGGATCATCAACGTGGAGCCGGGCCCGGGCGGACGCTACGGCGTCTGGGCTGGCGTCCACGAGATGATGGGCCGGTTCGTCGACGAGCGCGGCGCCGAGGCGGCCGCGCTCGGCTGGTCGACGCTGGCGCTGTTCGGAGTCCACCGGAGCGCGGGCTCGATGCGCGCGGACGCGACGGGCGCGCTGATCACGCTCTACCCGCGCAAGGTGATCGCGATCACCGAGACGGAGATCCAGTTGCGGCGCCACGGCGTCGTCCAGACCTACCGCGGACTGACCAACCCGGCCGCGAGCGTACCCGTTTGGGATTTCGGCAAGGAGGACGTGCAGAATGGACGGTGATCTGTTCGCGGGAGTGCCGCGGCTCGAGCTGATGCCCTCCTCCGACGGGATGCTCGTCGGCGCGACGGCGGGGCGGGACCCATGCGGGATCGAGATCGGGCCGGACGAGGCTCTGGCGGCCGGCATGTGGCTCCTGGATGCGTGCCGGGGACTCGCGCGGGATCGGCTCGAGGTGCCCGAGGTCATGGGGCCGAGCGCCATGCGCCTCGAGCGATACGCGGGCGGCGACGTCGGCGCCTGCCTGATCACCCTCGATATCGGCGAGGAGCCCGTTCAGGTGATGCTGAACCGCTACCAAGCCATGCTCGCGGGCGAGCACCTGATATGCCATGCAATCAGTGCAGGGGCGCGACCATCTGCGCAATCGGCACTGGATCCACAACCCTCCGTTGCGCTTTAGTGTGTTCAGGAATTCACGCGTGAACGAATTCAGTCCGCGTGTCCCCCTGCCGGGCCAGATCGGCGCCAGCCCGGCGGATCTGCCCGGCGCCCTCAACGCGAGACCAGCAATGAGCGACTTCGGTCCCACTCTCACCCGACTGACCACAGATCTCGTCTGCGCCTACGTCGCGCGCAACGCCGTGCCGGCCTCGAGCGTGCCGGACCTGATCAGGACGGTCCACAACTCCATGCGGAGCCTCGCCTCGGGCGCCGCCGCACCAGGAGAGCCCGTGCCGGCCGTCGAGCCGGCGAGCCCGTCCGCTGTGAAGAAGTCGATCACCAGGGATGCGCTGATCAGCTTCATCGATGGGCGCCCCTACAAGACCCTGCGACGCCATCTCTCAGCCCACGGGCTGACACCCGCACAGTATCGCCATCGCTACGGGCTTCCCGAAGACTATCCCCTCGTGGCACCATCCTACTCGAAGGCGCGCTCCGACCTCGCGAAGGCGATCGGCCTCGGCGTTCCGGGCGGGATGGCGAAGGCCGCCTGAACCCCGCGCCTCCTCCGGCCGGGGCGGCCCGGCCGGAGAGTTCAACAGTTCACGGGTTCACGACTCGACGCGTTCACGATCCTCATGCCCTCTCCCTTCTCCGGATTTCGGCCGTGTTGCACCAAGCCATCAAAGCCAATGCGGCCGTGCCTCCCATGGCGACCGTTTGGACTATAGCGGACGTCGAGCGCTGGCTGATCACCGGCTTTCGCGAGATGACCTACCGCCCGGTGTACGCGCCGGGCGGGTCCTGCAACGCTCTGATGAGCGTTCACACCAAACTGACGCCGATGGCGCCCTCCGCCACCTTTGACATCGTGGCCTTCGCCGTGACGGTGCTCGGCAAGAAAAACCCCGAGTGCCGGGCGGTTCTGACCTGGGCGCGCTCGGTCGCGGCGCGCGAGGCCTCGAAGGGCGACTGGTCGATCGCCGAGTTCTGCCGGGAGTTCGGCTGGGAGCGACGGACCTTCGACCGTCGGCGGCTGCGAGCCTGCCAGAAGATCGCACTCGCCAAGAATATCGCCGACGGCCTGCAGCAAACCGAAAAAAATCCGTCGTCGCGGCGTCGAGCTACTTGACAGTGTCTTAGACGGCGTCCGCCCCTGGGATCAGGTTGTGAAGCAACCGCCAAATCGATCCCATGGAGCACTGCTGTGCAAGCGCAGGCCGGGACTAACATTTACCAGGGCGAAGATCTGACCAAGGCCCGGCGCATCCTGCCCATCGAGGAGGCGCTGCGCTGGATGGCGCGCGATGAGCTGCCGAAGCTCAAGGCGGACACGCCGATCAAGGCCCCGCCGACCGCGAGCATGCACCCGATGTGGCGGGGCGGCGTGTTCGGCGCCCGGATCCAGGGCTGGAACCGCGAGCCGGGCATGCCGGCGGCCCTGGGCGATCCCCATCCCGACGCCCTGCGCCTCTCGAGGGCGATCCGCGACCTCAAGCCGGAGACGCTCGACCTGACCGGTTACCGGATCGGGCACGGCCTGAAGCGGCTCGACCCGAGCCTGCCGATCAGGGAAATCCTCGCCCAGGCCGTCGAGCACGCGAAGGGCTGGCTCCTGACCTGCGCGGTGCGCGGCTCCCTGCCCGATCACGGCTGCGGCCCGATCTTCGAGCCGCACAAGGGCTCGCGCGGTCAGGTCACGCTCTGGATCGAGACGCGCAAGGAGATCGGGAAGGGCGCCGACGGCACGCCCTGGTACACCGCCTCCCACGAGACCACGACGCCGAACTATGGTGGCGAGTTCAAGCCGGAGAAGGGCAGCCAGTACAAGAAGGGGACGTTCTGCAAGCTGCGGTTCACGCGTGAAGCGCGCGACGTCGCCATGGACCGGGCGATCTACGCCGCCTGGCACGCGGCCTCCTGCCGGCTGGTCGAGATGCTGTCGGGCACCGAGGAGATCGAGGAGGAGGAGCGCGGCCGGCGCGTGAAGCGCGTCAAGTGGATCCTGCGCTCGATCGAGCTGCGGCCTCCGGTTGCGCCGGCAACTCCCTGGATCGAGCCGCCACCGGCCCGCGCGGTCCTGCTCTCCCTCGTCGCGGTTCCCGCCGAGGCGCCGAGCGATCCGGAGCCGCGCGAGGCGCTGCCGCCGCGCAACCCGGCCTCGCCGGTCCGCCACCTCGATCCGGCCTCCTGGCCGGGCCTGCGCCAAGCCGCCTGACCCCCCTCTTCCGCCGAGTGACGATGATGGACAACAAGCTCTCCGCCGCGATCGACGAGCTGGTCGAAACACGGACCTTCAACCTCGATGCGCTCGGGGCGATCAAGGGCCTCCGGGACCGGGCAGTGGCGCTCGACGCCCAGGTCGAGACGCAGAAACGAGCCATCGAGCAGCGTGACGGTGCCTACCGTGAGCTTCAGGCCACACAGGCCAAGGCTCAGAGGGATCTCGAGGCTTGGATCGCGCGTGAGGCCGACCTCAAGGCGCGCGAGGCGAAGGTCCGCGAGCTGGAGTTGAGGGAGGCGGTCGCGACCGCCAAGGCTCAGACCCTCGACGGCGTCTTCGGAACCATCTTCCGCAACGTCACGATCCGCGAGCAAACGCTCAAGAGTGTCCCGCAGCAACTCCAACAGCCGGGCGGCTACTCGGCGCAGGTGATGGCGACCGAGACCTCCTCCGTCGAGCGGAGCGCGGAGTAGGCCGCCATGTTGATCCTCGCCGCAGCTCCTCACGTGCTGGCCGCCTACGGCCTCGTCTGCCTGATCATCCACACGGTCAAGGTGACGCGCCGGGTCTCCCGCCTCCTCGCCCCCATCAGCGGGCGCTGAACTCCTCCCACCTCGAGAAGGACTGAAGATCATGGGATTTCTGCAAGACCTTATCAGCCGCGGCCAGAAGGCCGCCAAGGCCTACGCGGGCGATGCCACCTTCCTGATGGGAGCGGCGGCCGCCGCCGCGATCGTCACCCGCGCCGACGGCCAGGTCGATGAGGGCGAGATCACGGCTGCCCTGGAAGGTCTCACCGCCAACCCGCTCCTGAAGACGTTCCCAGCCTCCAAGATCGAGGACGTGTTCACCCAGGCGCTCGACCGGGCCAAGAGCCGGGCCGGCAAGATCGAGCTCCAGCGCTCGATCGCGGCGCTCGCAATCCGCTCCCTCGAGGAGCGCCAGGACGTGTTCCTGATCGGCGCGGACGTCGCGGACAGCGACGGCATCGGGGCCGAGGAGCGCAAGGTGCTCGATGAGATCGCCAAGACCCTCGGGCTCGATGCGGCGAAGCTGCTCGGCGAGCAGAAGGCCGCCTGATCTCCCCCGGCGGGCGGCCCCGGGCCGCCCGACCCCGCGGACCGGTGTACCTCCGGGGAACCGCAAGTCTGGGGCCCCCGCGCGGGCCGCGGC
>CAXDNE010000009.1:0-59639 GCA_963990595.1 uncultured Methylobacterium sp. | reverse complement strand
AGATTGCCTCTTGTCTCGTGGGCTCGGAGATGTGTATAAGAGACAGCCACGTATCGCGCCGCAGGGCCTTCATCGACGGGCAGATGGCGGCCTTCGGGGAGAACCTGTTGCCGACGGCCCTCGCGCCGATGGCACGGTCCGGCCTGTGATCCAGAGGAAGGCCTCCCTCGGAGGAAGTCAGGTCGGCCTCGCGGAAATCGTTGCCGTAGAGCTCGGCGTCGGCGAAGCGCACGTCCTGCATGACCGCCCGTTGGAAGTGCGAGCCCTTCACGTGCGCGCCGCTCATGTCGGCACCGGCGAGATCGGCATCGTCGAACCGGGCGCCGACGGCGCGGGCGTCGAGAAGCCAGGCCCGCCGCAGGGATGCGCCGCTCAGATTGGCACCGTCGGCCACGACGGCTTCGCACACGGCGTCGTCCAGCCGCGCCCCCTTTAGGTTGGCTCCGACGAAGGAGGCGCCGCGCATGGACGCCTCCTCCAGCAAGGCGTGGCTGAGATTCGCTCCGTCGAGTCTGGCTTCGGGGAGGGAAGCCCCGCGCAGGTCGAGCCTGGAGAGATCCGCACCGGAGAGATCGGCACGCCGAAGCGTCCTACGGCGCTTCACGAGGTCCGCGACCAGCCCGCGCTGGTCGAGCGAGGCATCTTCGGCCAGCACGGCACCTGTGACGTCCCTGATGATCGCCATGTCGAATCCTTCCGCGGTCGGAGGATTCTTGCAGAAGGCAACGCAAGCCGGAAGCGTGGCCATTGAAGGCGGGGCATGGCTTCGATACCTTCATGCCTTCCACGGGAGACGATCTTGCGACGGTTCTCCTACGCTCTGGTCGGCATCCTCGCCGGCGCAGCCGCCATCCTGCCGGCCGCAGCCTCTCCCATGACGTTCGACGTCGTCGAGGCACCCTACTGCGGGGGCTGCACGATGGTGTTCGCCCGGGGCGACATCGGCATCGATACCGCGGATCTCCTGTCGGCCGAGGCGGCGCGACGCGGTTTCGGCCGGGGCACGGTGCTCGTGCTCGACTCGCCGGGAGGGCGGTTGCTCGGCGGACTCAAGCTGGGACGTGCGATCCGCCGGCTCGGGTTCGACACCCGCATCGGCCGCCCGGACGACGCGGGCAGGCCGGCCGACGGCATCTGCGCGTCGGCCTGCGCCCTGGCGTTCCTGGGCGGAATTCGCCGCGAGGTGCCGCCGGGGTCCCGTTTCGGAGTGCACAGGTTCTATTTTCCCGGCGGCGCCCGAACCTACGACGAGGACGAACTCGGGCTCCTGCAGGAGCTTACGGGTCAGCTCGTGAACTACGCCTCGATGATGGGCGTCGATGCGCGGCTGGTCTCGCTCGCCACCTCCAAAGCCGACCTGGAGGTCCTGAGCCCGGAGGAACTGCGGCGCCTCCGCGTCGTCTGGGATCCGAACGCCTTCTCGCCCTGGGAGGTCCGCACCTTCATGGGCGGCCTCGCCGCCGTCTCCCGGTCCGCGGACGGATCGGCGGATCTCAGCCTGCTCTGCGACGAGACCGGCGCCCGGAGAGCCGTCCTGGTCCACCGCTTCGATCCGCCCCTGGCCGCGAGGGAGGTGGACATGTACCGGCGCTGGTTCGCGTCCCGGCGGCGCGTCGAGTTCTTCGGCAGGGAGGTCCCGCTCGGGAGCGCGGACTTCTCGGCCGACGCGGGCGAGCTCTATCTGGCTCTCCGGCTCCCGCGCGACTTCCAACCCCGTCCGGGCGCTCCGACGCGGCTCGCCGATCCCTCGACGGGCGGACGCATCGACTATGTCGCCGGCAGCGACAACCTCCTGCCGGCCGCGCAGGCCGCCTTCCGGAACTGCGTCGTTCGCTGATGGTCAGCTCAGCATGGCGGCCACGAAGTCCGTCACCCGCTTCCCGAGCGAGAACCGCTCGGCGACTTCGAGCACCATCGCGGTCGCGACGAACCAGATCGGTCCCGGCAGGAACGGCATGACGAGGCGCACCAGCTGAGGTACGAGCGCCTCCCCGAGGCGCAGATCGGGGAGGCGGGCGAGCGATACTCCGAAGCTGTAGATCAGCGAGGCGGCTCCAAGCGCCAGGAGAAATTCGCGCGAGAAGGGATAGGCGAACGCGGCGTTGACCGCCACCACGCCTCCGCCGGCGGCGAGCACCAGGACGGCTTCCGCCAAACCGTCCGCCTCCGCGTAGCCGAGACCGCGCAGCACCCTGGGCGGCAGCATCATCAGCGGCACCGTCATCGTCTGCAGCACGCAGACGAACAGGGCGACCGAGGCCGTGTTCACCACCGCGGACAGGAGCGGCCCGCCGTGGAACCCGTATCCGAAGGCGCCGAGCATGGCGGCCCAAAGCACGGGAATGCCGATGGCCGACCGTGCGAGATCGAGCATCGCGCCGTCGTCGAGAAGCCCTTCGTCGCGGCCGACGGCGCATGACGCAAGCCGCCGCAACGAGACCGCGATCGGCTCCGCCGGATATGTCGTCGCCATCACCGTCCCCCTGCACCCACCAACGTTTCAACGACCGACCCCTGCGACCTGGTTCCCCGAAGGAACGGGATCGCCTCACATGGTCGGTTGACACGCACGGCTTTTGGAGGCTGGTGAAGGAGAGGGACGGTGCCGTCCCTTCAGGATGTGGGGCCTTAGCTCAGTTGGGAGAGCGCGCGCTTTGCAAGCATGAGGTCGTCGGTTCGATCCCGTCAGGCTCCACCATCCCTGAATTCCGAGGCGGCCCGGGTCGTGAGCCCGCCTCGACGCCCATGATCATTGAAGCGGACCGATGAGACCCTCCTCCGAACGCCTTGCCGAACTCAGGACGGGCCTGCGGGATCTGAGCGAGCGCATACGCAAGGTCGCACGCGGCTACGCGGCGGAGATCGGCGAGGCAGGCCATCCGGTCTCCGCGGTCGACGCCATCGACAGGACCGAGGAGATCATGCTCCGTCATCACGCCCGCATGAACGAGGCGCTTTCGGCCGACGCCCTCGCCCAGGTCGATCCCGAGCGGACCTCCGAGGCGATCGCGATCTTCGAGGGACTCGTCCGCGACTCCCAAACCGACCTCAAGGCTCTCGATAAGCTGGGTCCGCACGTCGAGTTCTCCCTGGGGGCGACGACGCGCGAAACCCGCACCCTCCAGTAGCGGATCCCTCAGACGCGCGGCGACGGGGCGAGGTCCGGAACGAGGCCAAGGGCGGCGACGACGGAATCCGCGGCCGCGACGGGATCCATGCCGACGTGGGCGGCCGGCATGTAGGTCGTCTTCGGATAGAACTCCGGCGTTGCCGCGTCGGCGCTCGTGGCGACCGCCTCCAGGACCACTCCTTCGCGGGCAGCGCGGCGGATGCTCCGGATCAGATCGGCTTCGAGGAATGCGGGGCTCTCGACCTGCAGCGTCGCGTCGTCGATCGGCGTGGCGTCGCCGACGACGACGAGAACCTTGTCGGGACGATCCTGCACTGCCAACCGGTCGAGCGCCCAGGCGAGAGCCTCGCCGTCCAGCCCCTCGCGCATGTACGGATCGCGCATCATCAGATCGAGCCGTTCCCTCGGCGCGGGCGATCCTTCGCCCCAGGCTTCACCGACCTCCTTGTGCACCACATGCATCACGTCGCAGAGCCGGCCAGGCGATTCCCTGCGGCCTTCCGCCAGCCATTTCTGCCGCGACAGGCCTCCCTTCCAACGCAGCGTCGAGAATCCGAGCACCTCGAAGGCGACGCCGGCGGCCTCGAGCGTGAGGGCGAGGCGGTCGACGCACGCGACGATCCCGTCGGACTTCCGACCACGCAGACCTCCGGATTGATCGACCAGGATCGACACGACCATGTCCGCCCGGCCGGCGAGCCGGGGCAGATCGGCGGCGGTCGCGGCGTCGAGGAGGCGCGGACCGGGCTCATGGGAGAAGCCCTCGCGTTCGTCGGCCGACGCCGCGACCGCCCGCCGTTCGACCGACTGCGCGAAGGCCGGAAACGAAGGATCGAGGACGGCGAAGGAGGGGCCGACGTAGTCGTATTCGCGCGTGTAGACGCGGTTCTCGACCTGCTTCGGAGTTGGCTTCCGCATCTCGATCTCCTCAGGCAGCATCGTGGTCGCGAGGCCGTCCCATGGCCTGCGCGGCGGCTTCGGCCGCGAGCCGGGCCCATTCGACCGCCGTCGGGTCGGCCGGCGATCCGTCGTTTCTGGTCTGCCCGAACCAGTCACCCCGCAGACGGCCCTGGGCCGCGAAGTGGACCGTGTGGACGAAGGTCGTGGCGTCGTCCCCGTAGGCCACGGCGTTGATGCGCCTCCAGGCAGACGGGAAGTCCCGGGCTTCCCGGATGAGCCGCTCGGCCGCGTCGACGTAGTTGCCTCTGGAGCCCGTTCCCATCATGACCACGAGGCGCGTCGACGTCGGAAGCCGCCCGAGATGCCGGCGGGCGCAATTGCCCGCGATCCGACGTCCGAAGTCGCTGGAGACGAAGCCACCCAGCATGTCGCCGCCGGTGCCCTTCCAGGCGATGCCGTCGAAGCGTTCGACCGTGCAGCGGACAAGCGAGCCGAAGGCGAACCGTCCGTCCCGATCCGCGATCATGTCGTCGACGATCCGGGTCATCGCGGCCGTGTTCTCGACGGGATCGATCAGGCCGAGACGCGCCAGGATGCGTCCGACCCAGACCCGTTGACCCTTGAAGGCGACGCGGTCGTGTTCCGTCCGCGCCAGATCGCCGGCCTGGGTCGGTCCCTTCGAGAATCCGAGGACCAGCACTTCCGGCCGCACGGAGCCCCAGGACAGCGGATTCGCCCTGATGCGCCAGTCGGGCGTGCCGGCCGCGACAGCGTCGAAATCCGAGGTCGCGACGTGGCAGTCGGCGCAGGCGACCCGGCCGTGAACGGGTAGAAGGTCGATCATGGCTCCCCATGCCGCGGATGCCGGGCCCGGGCGGCACATGGCCCGCCGCGGCGATATCCAAGCCTAGCCGCAGCGCCCGCAAGCGGGAAGATAGCCTTGACGTTCAGGCGGCGACGCCCAGACCGCCGTCGTACAAGGGGGCGATCTCGGACCAGCCCTCGACGAAGGCCTGGACGCACCGGGGATCGAACTGTTTGCCCGAGTTCTGCACGAGATAGTCGAGCGCCTTCGCCGGCGGCCACGCCACCTTGTAGGGCCTGTCGGACGCGAGGGCGTCGAAGACGTCCGCCACCGCCGCGATGCGCCCCGACAGCGGGATCGCGTCGCCGCTGAGACCGCGCGGGTACCCGGTGCCGTCCCACCTCTCGTGATGGGTGCAGGCGATCTCGGCCGCGACCTGAACGAGGGGAATCGTGCTGTCGCGCAGGATCTCGTAGCCCTCCTCGACGTGGCTCTCCATGATGCGCCGCTCGTCGTCGTCCAGTCGACCGGGCTTGAGCAGCACCGCGTCGGGCACTCCGATCTTGCCGACGTCGTGCATGGGAGCGGCGCCGTGGATCAGACGGACGGTCTCGTCGTCGAGACCGAGCCGACGGGCGATCACACGGGCGGCCTCCGCCATGCGCACGATGTGGTTGCCGGTGTCGTCGTCCCGACGCTCGGCCGCACGCAGCAGACGCCCGACCAGCTCCTCGGCCTGTCGTTCGATCATGGCCCGCTGCTCCGCGACCAGGCGGTCCAGGGAGACCTTTTCCGCGCGAAGGGCCTGCTGGGCGGTCACGAGCGCCATGGCGTTCGTGACCCGCACACGGAACTCCCGGTTGTCGAGGGGGCGGCAGAGGTGTTCGTTGGCCCCCGCGTCGAACGCGCTGTAGCGAACCTCCCGTTCGCCGGCCATGGTGACCATCATGATCTGGGTCTCGGGCCCGTGCATGGCACGATAGCGCCGGATGAACTCGATCCCGTCCATTTCGGGCATCCGGTAGTCGACGATGACGAGGTCCACCCGCTCCCTCTGCGAGTGGAGCAGGGCTGCGGCAGGATCCACGAACGGCGTCGTCTCGCACCCTGGGATCGCCCGGAAGATGCGGGCGAAGACGGCTAGATTCGATCTGTTGTCGTCGACGAGCAGGACTCGCATGCCACACTCATTGGTTGCATTCCGGTTCTCGCCCGCGGTTCCTTACGACCTCGTTAAAGGAATGCGAAGCCTTGGAAGGTATGGGTCTCCCTGCTGCCAGTCGTTAGTTTGACCTTAACGCTCCGTGTTCAATTCTAGCGGACCGCAACCGGTCGGTCGGCTGGATGGACTTCCCGGAACCCGACGGGAATTTGGCCGTTCAACGCGAGGCTAAGGAGGAGCGCGATGTTGCGGCACCCCTATACGATCTCGGCGGCCGCGTTCGGCGCCTCGCTCCTCGTCGGATCCCTTGCTCTCACCCTCGCGGTCGCGCTCCCGGTCCCGCTGCCCTCCGGCCTACTGCCCGAGCCCGCGCAGCAGTCGGCGGACGCCCCGTCCAAGCAGGTCCGCGTCGTGCTCCAGAGCCCCTGGGAGCAGTAACTAGCCTTTCCCGCGACCATCTTCGAACGGGCCCATCGGCGGGAGCGTCGATCCCGAAGCCTGGCCATGTCTTCGCAGGCTCCCTTTCTTTGGTCTTGCGGACCCCACCGCTAAGCTCGGCCATGGAGGTGGACCATGGCTAGGTATCTTGTTGCGGACGAGGACTCGTCGCTCTGGGGGCATATCTTCCCGGACGGGCGCGAGCGGATGATCCGGTTCGTCTACGAGATGGAGTCCGCGCTCCTTCTCGCCGTGCAGATCGAGACCAGCCCCGTTTCGGGATGGCGGGACGCAACGCCCGCCGAACTGCTCGACGTCGTCCAGGACCTCGCCACCAACCGCCCGTACGACGACCCGACGGCCTGGGATCTCGCTCTTGCCGAGACCGCGCCGTCCTGGGCCGAGCGTGCCGCTTCCGAGGCCAAGGCGGCCTACGACGCCTTCTGCGACGAGACGGTGCGTGCGGAGAATCTCGTGCCCGACTCGCCCATGGAGTACGCCGAGTGGCTGCAGTGGAGCGGCTTGGACGATAGCTTCGTCGGCGATCTTCAGCACGGTGTTCCAGGATCGCGCGACAAATACGATGCGGCCGCCCGGCTGGCCGGCCAGATCGCCGCTCCGACGCCCTGACGCGCGGCGCTTGCCGCACACGGCCGGTCCCGTCCACTATCCCGAGCCCGCGAAGGGCTCGGAGACGGCATGGCGGCGAACGGCGCACTGGAGGATGGACAGATCAAGGCGCTCGTCGCCGCCTGTCTCGAGACGCGCTACCCGCGGCGGAACAGGTTAATCGTTCTGCTCGCCGCCGATGCCGGTCTGAAGCCGTCCGAGATCGCCTGGATACCCCGCGAAGCGGTGCTGACGGACCGCGGCGTCCTCGGCGATCACATCGACCTGACCTCAAAGCCGGGCAGAAAGCTCATGGCTCGGAAGATCCCGATGGTCGTGCGTGGACGGCTCTGGAAGGCGATCGATTCCGTCCTGACCCATGCTCCCGGAACGCCGTCGGACCCTCTCATCATCTCCGAACGGGCTTTGGACGGCGGCGGAGCGACGAAGGATCCGGGATCCTCTTCTCTGGAACGGATGCGGTCGAGCTCGGTGAGCTACCTGTTCTATCGCCTGTGCGCGATCGCGCGCCTGCCTGAAGAGGCCGCAGCGCGCCTTGCCCGGAGGGCCTTCATCACGAAGGCCGCTCGGCAGTGCCGAACCATCCCCGGGGCCACGCTGCGCGATGTCCAGGCCATGGCGGGACATCGCTCTCTCGATCGCCTTCAACACCTGCTCGAGAGTGACGAACAGGCTCAAAGGCGGATCGTGGCGGATCTGTTTCGCAGCCCAGAGGAATGAGCGAGTGCCAGGAATCCGGACATGGGGCGCACCTACAACCGAGTTCTATTCCCACATTTTCAACTCGGTTGTAGGTGTGCGGCATGGGATTCGGTCGCGAGCCGCGAGACGAAAATGGAACGGCTAACGCACCATCTATCGTAGGCTGTCGTTGGCGACCGATGCCGGAGGGCAGGGCGCCTCCGTTCGTGACGACCCATGCCTGCTACCAGGCAGACCGCGGCGACGATTCGCTTACGGCTTCGGTCCGTACGGTTCTTCCGAGGAGCGTTCACGCGTCGCCTTGGCTTCGACCGCCCGCGCGACGATCGGGCCGGCCCAGGCGCGCACGGCTCCTTCCAGAGTCGGATGGAGGCGCCGGACGCCGGCGATCTCGAACAGCCCCGATGCGGTCGGCCGTATCGTGCATCTGCCAAGGGTGCCGCCTCGAATGTGGACGCTCCACTCGTAGCTCGGGCTCTCCACCATGGAGTGACCTCGCCCTCGCATGGCTTGGCGAGCGAACTCGTGGGCGGTGGGCAATCTTTCGTGGTGGTGGTGGCGCGCTTCCACGATCACGGCCGTGCCATCGACGTCCAACCGGGCGTGCCACCCCCGCTGAAATTCCGGCCCGTCGACGCGCATGGTTCCTCTTGGTCCAGGAAGCCGATTTTGCGATTTTCGACGCAAGGCGCCATCCATGTCCGATGCGCCATCTTCTCCTCGTCGTCCATCCCGGTTCCTGCTGCGGGAGCGCGGACTTCAACTGCGGCGAGGAGAACGCAGCAGCCATTCGGGACGCTCTGACGGCCGACCTCGAAGGGTGGAACGGCGGCGTGGCAGTGATAGACGGAGAGCTCAGCCTGGAACTCAGGCAGCGGGCCTATCGCGGCCTCGGCGCGGCGCTCGAAACCGCGCTGGAACGGGCCGCCGGGAGCGGCCTCCCGGCGATCAGGATCCGTGGGTGCAGCATGGAGGATTTCAACCAGGTCCGGGCCGCGGCCTCACTCGCCGAAAGCCTGTCACTCGGCGCGGGCGGCTGGAACGTGGAGGTGACGGGCGCGTGGTACGAGCCGGACGGCGCGGAGGGCTGCGTGAACTCCGTCGTGGAAGCACTTGCGCGAGTTGGAGTTTCAGCCACGATCCGTCCGAGCGCCGCGGTGCTCGACGCCGAACCGGCCCCGACCGCAGGCTCCGCTTTCAGCTCAGCCCCTTGCGCCTGAGAGTTCAGTACCTGAACGAAGTCGCGGCGCGGGAACGCGCATCCAGCTCCACGTCGACGCAGGCTCCGAGAACGAAATACGAGCCCGATCCGGTCCATGCCGAGATCTTCTGGCAGGTCGTCCGGACCTCGTCCGGCAGCCCGGCCCACCTTGCCTTGAGCCGATCGTAGCTTTCCTGTTCCTGCTCCTGGCAGGCGGACTTCGCGAAAGCCGAGTTGCCGAGCGCGCCCGAGGCCGCCGTGCACAGGGCGGCCACATCGTATCTGGGTAGGCCTTCGTCAGCCCGGGCGGAGGCTGCGAACAGCAGACATGCTATCAGGATGGTCTTGTACACGGGAGCACCTCGCCCCCGAGCCTGGCAGAACGCGACCTCGATTTCGAGGGTCAGGCGGCCGACGAGGGAGTGGGGCGGTACTGCCGCTCCGGAGCGGGATCGAGCCGGTCGCGGTACATCATCTCGAACCGGTCGAGCACCCGGAGCGTGTTCTCGTAGGTCGCGATGTCGACCTGGAGCCGCCGGCGAAAGCGCAGCACGGTCGCCGCATCGACGAGATCCGGATGGTTCCTGCGCACGACTTCGGCGAGTTCGAGGAGCGCCGAGCGGAGCATCGGAGGCACCTCCTCCTTCTTCTCGGAAGCGAAGATGTTCACCAGCGAGACGACCGGCTCGCGTCCGTGCTCCAGAGGAAGGGCCGCGGCGAGCTGGCAGATCTTCCCGCTCACCGTGATGGAGCCGCTGAAGCCGCCCCCCTGGACGGAGAGCTCGCCTTCCGCCGGCGAGACCCAGAGGGTGCCGAACCAGGCGTCGAAACGACGGGCGACCACGGCCTTCTTCTCGCTCGGAAGCGCGGCGAGATCGGACCGCGCCCGGCGGAGCAGGTTCTCGTTCTCCTGCTTGCGGACTGCGATGTCCTTGATGGCGAGCGGCAGGATCGACGCTTCCTGCTTGAGCATGAACGTCGACGAGGCCTTGCGAAGCGCCCGGACGATGTTGTCGCGGCTGACCGGCTGGGCGATCCGGGGGTTCTCCGGGAAGCTGACGACCTCGAGAGGGCCGACGAAGCTCTCGCCGTAGTAGGTGAACTCCATCACGGCGTTCCAGCGATAGCCCTCGTGCTCGAGATGATCCCGGGCCGGCGAGGCGATCACCGAGCCGCGCTGGCTCACGAACACGCGGATCGGGCCGTACTCGGACTGGATCACGACGGGCATGGGCCCGCTCGGTATGTGCGCGCGAAGACGGGCGTCCGTGCGGACCACGCTGTCCCGCCGAACGACGACCTCGTTCTCGCCTGTCGGCTCGGTCATCATGCTCCCCGAAGGAACGGCCGCCGCAGCGGACGGAGCCCTGCTCCGCGGCCGACCGGATGGTTCTCGACCTGCTGCAACCTTGTACGTCCCTGCCGCTACGACAGAAATCCGCACCCCGGGTGGGCCGGACTACCTGGGGCTGCATTGTCACGCTCGATCGGCGGGGGTCAACCTGCCATCTCGTCGCCGCCGTTCCCAGAACCGGGGCCGGCCAGCGGCTGGCGGCCCGGAAACCAGACTACCGCATGGGGATTGGCTGCGGCATAGATTACTCGTAGGAACAAACTACGAACATGCGCCGAGGGTTAATGCTCGACGAAGACCGAAAGCTCGAGATCGAAGTGGAACGCTCCAATCCGACCCCCGAGGAGCGCATCGCGGCCCTGCGCTCGGCGTCCGACGCGGCCGAACGGTCGGACCGAGACCGCGCCCTGGAGGGTTTGGAGCTGCGCATCTCCGGCGTGGAAGCCGCGAAGAAGGCGTTCGACCGTGCGATAGGCCATCGGCTGGACAAGGAGGGGCGACATTGGACCGGCCTCGCCCAGACGGCCTACGCCGGCGCCCTCGACGACGCGGATGCGGCCAGGGGCGGCGCGCCGTACGCGTCCACGCGTCCGCTCCCTCCGAAACCCGTCTTCCAGGCGGGAGCCGCTCACGGGATGATATCGCTGCACCCCGGCCCCGGCACTCTGCATCGGGTGGAGTACCGTCTCGCTCCCGGCCTCGAACCGGTGGCCGTCGCCATGATCGAACACCGGCCCGGCCGCGGCTGCACGCTGATCGACGACGACGCCAGTCCGCTTGCGTCGGCCGCCCGCCCCGCGATCGAGGAGGCCGCGTCGCTCCTCCTGGCTGATCCCTGGCGCGTCGCCCTATCGCTCCTCGTCGAGCGGTGCGTGGAGGCGACGCTGTACGCCAACGGCGTGGTCAGACAGCGACTGAACGCCAATTCGGAAGGAGCCGCCAGTACTTCGGCCGGGCTTCCACTCCTTCGCAGATGATCGTACGCTCGACCCCGGAATTGGACGACCCATGCCGGCACGCGCCTACCACCCACTCTCGATCCGCTCGATATTCCCGGGACATTCCCATCTGGCGGATCTCGAGGCACAGGCTACCGCCCGGTCGTCCCATTCGCCGGATCCTGCCGACGTGGAGGCCTACGTCCGGGAGGTAGGACGCCTCCTGCAGGCGCGGGCGGACGAGCGGCGGGAAAGGTCCGACCCCGCACTTCTCGACCGGACGACTCGCGACGAGGCGCTGAGGACCTCCCGGGCGCTGCAATGGGCCCGGAGCGGCAATAGGATCGTTCGCGTCCCTGCGGGTGGTCCACCTGGGAAGCCGGCCTTCGGCACGATGCGCATCGGCGGCATCCAACTTCCCTCGACCTGCGTCTACGTCGCGTTTTCGGACGACTTCGCCACGCCGGACCCGGCGCTCAGGATCGCCGGCGCCTATCTGGGGGAGGGCGGTTCGCCCGAGGCTCTCGCCGCCGGCTGGGCCGAATACGTCTGGGCGCTGGTGATCGCCCACCCGCGATCGGGCGACAATCTGGGCAGCGCCGCCGCTTCCTGGCACGCCTCGTTCAAGACCGACGTTCCCGGCCGGACGATCTCGGATGCCCTGGACGACTCCTTCGCATCCGATGTCGGGATCTTCCCGGCGCCGTTCATCGATCTCTGTGCCAAACCTTCGGAGGATTGGCGCAGAGCCCTGGCCGAAGCCATCGAATGTTCCCTCCAGGCGGCTGCCCAGGCCTCGGTGGCGACCGTTGTGCCCAGGGTGCGCCTAATCCCGGACGAAGACGACATCGACGATGCATCGGCACCGGCGGTCCCCCTCCCCGAACCGGAGACGTCCGACGTTCAACTGGAGGAGGTACGGATCGCAGCCAAGTCGTCGGCACCGCCGCGCGGCATCGCGGACGTGATGTTCGGGACGAGCTCGCCGAGGGCGCGCAACAGATGGCTCGTGGAACGCTCACCGCTGCCGGCCGGAAGCGGGTCGGCGCAGAGGCGGCGGGGCGGGAAGCCCCGCCGCGAACCTGAGCCCCACTACCGTGCGGGATATCTACGGACGTACCATGGGGGAACGAAGCGGCAATTCACCGGATGGGTCAGGGCGCACCCCGTCAAAGGCGGCAAGGCCAAGGCTTCCGCCGAGACGGTGATCGTCGACAGACTGGATCCGCAGCGCGCGCCGTCTCCGTGAACTTCATCGGACTTCCATAGCGAAAAGGTCCCATCCGCCGGCGGCAACAAGCCTGAGCCGCTCAGAACGAAGGAATGGCTGGACGCGCCTCGAAATCCGTGTTCCATCGGAAGGAGTGAATACCGTTACGCGACCGAAGGAGGTCTCGATGTCTCCGCCGAACATCCTCTCCCGTTCGTCGCTCGCGACGCTGATCCTCGTCTGCTCCATTGGAGCTGCCTTCGCCGGCGACCTGACCCGTATCGCCCCGCCCGATCCGCGGGTCCGGACCGACGAAGGCTACGCGGCCAACTACCGCTCCTGCATGGACGGCACCGGCTGCGACCGCCAGCTGCTCACCGTCACGGACGAAGGGTTCGTCCGCCAAGCCGAGTACGAGGGCAACCGCCGCGCCTGCGAGACGGGGAACACCGCAGCATGCAAGCCCGGCCTGCTCGATCGCGACGACCGCGCCCGCATTGCTGGCCTCGGAACGGCCCCGGGCGTGTTCCCGCTGGCCAGCCCGCTCCCGCCCGAGCCGATGGTGGTGCCGGTCGTCCGTCGCCGCCACCGCCATGCGGCCACCGGCGCCTCGTTCGCCTATCGCCGTCCCGCCCACACCGCGCGTCACTACTACGTCCGCCGCGGCCGGCCCGGCTAAGGTCGCGGCGGCGCCGCGACGTTCGAGACGACCGCCGCGCGAACGCGCGACGGCACCCTGATCCCAGCCTCGATGGCCCGCTGGACGACGCTTCTGTGCGCCGCGGCGTGTGCAGCGTGTCCCGCGGCCGAAAAGCCGATCCCGAGGGCATTGTCGTAGGCAGCCTTGCCGAGGCGGTCGACGAGACAAACGATCAGCGGCGTCGAGAGCCCTCGCCCACGGTGCTCGGCGTCGATCCAGAGCTCGCCGCCGGCGTAGAAGCCCACGGTATCGCCGGTCCGGTTCTCGATGAGCACCGCCGTGGGAGGCTCCCAGTCCTCGTCGGCGACGACGTGCACGCTGTGGTGGCCGTCGGCCGACGTCCAGGCCGCAGCGAGCTCGTAGGGAACCTCGCGATAGAGCTCGTACTCGGCATCGTGTCCGTCGATCGCGAAGGTGGCTGCGACGAGACTGCCGGGCCCGAGGAACTCCTCGAGCGTACCGCTCCAGATCGCCCTCGGGATGGGAAGTGCAGCGGTCACCGCTCCGTGTCCCCGCCGGGCGACGCCGCGTCGTCCTCCTCGTCCTCCGGCTCGCCGTAGGGGAATTCCGGAAGGGCCGCGGCCCTCTGGATCACCTCGTCGACCGACGCGGGCGCAAAGCCCCAGGCATCGACCCCGACGTCGAGCGTGTTTCGAAAGCCCGGCATGCGGTTGTGCGAATGGCCGTAGGCGTGGATCGCGCCGCGGCGGATGCCGGGCCAGGTCCTGAGAGCGTAGTGGAACAGGCTGAAGCGGCGGTTGCTCGCCGACATCGCCAGGATCCCGTGCGTGATCGAGGTCCATGGTAGCGCGAGCGTCGCCGCGTCGTCGTGGTTGCCGGGCACGAGGTGGATCGCCTTCGGCTTCGTCAGCCGGTTCCAGATCGCCTTCAGCCGGGCGGGCGGACACTTATGGGCTAAGTCGCCGAGATGGTAGACCACCGAATCCTGCCTGATGCGGCGGTTCCAGTTCGCGATCAGCACCTCGTCCATCTCGTCGACGTTGGCGAAGGGACGTTCGGCATTCCCGATGATCCCGGGATGCCCGAAATGCTGGTCGGCTGTGAGAAAGACGGTCATCGTGCGCTCTGGTCGACGCCCCATGAGTGCACGCTGCCGGGCGCACCGCAATAGAAGCGCCCGCCGATCCAGTCCGGCCAGGAGCTGCGGGTCGAGCAGATGCTGGGTTCGGCTTCGCTGGCGATCAGCGTCCGCAGAGCCTCGTCCGCATCGATGCCGGCCGGGACGGTCGCGAGGAAGACCCCAACGAAACGCAGTTGCGTCCACACGAGCGGGCTGCCGGAACCGCGTTCGGCTTCGACATGGTCGGGCTTCGCGTCCAGCTCGATCCGATCGACGGCGTCGACGCGGACTTCCCCGAACCCCCATCCCGACCAGAGCAGGTCGTCGGAAAGGTAGGCGATCTCGCGGATCGTCAGTCCGAGAGCCTCGTCGCTCCCGCCGAAGTCGGGACGAACGTCCGGCGAAGCGTGGAACGCCGACATCGAGAAGGGCAGGGAGAGTTCGCACCCCGCCTTCAGCGGCCCGGCATGGCTGTCCCAGACGTGGCGGCGAAGCACGGACCAGTCGTAGCCGACGGTCTCGGCGTAGTCCCGCCGACCGTACCTAAGCTCGCCCGGGCCGGCCCGGAGACCACGCTTGCGGCCGGCCCTGACCCGCACGTGCAGCGAGCTCGCCGGCGTTATGCGGAATTGTTCGACGATGTCGGGCGCGGTCTCCAGAGCCGTTTGGAGATCGGTGTAGGTCCTCAGGGTGTCGACGAGCACGCCTTCGTGCCAAAGTTCGATCGTCCCGCTCTCCTGCTCGATCACGTGTATCGTGCGCGTCGAACGGGCGACGACCTCCTCGCTGAACTCTTCCAGCACGGTCTGCGGCATGTTCGGATCCCTTCGCCCCGACGGTCGGGAACGAAGGAACAGCGGAACGATGCGCGACGCAAGGATTCGGGCGCGTGATGGTTACGAGCACCTTCGTCGGTCGGGATCGTCGCCGCACGGATCGTCGTCGGTACCGTCCTCGGCGTTCGAGATCTCGATCGACGGGTCCTGAACAAGCAAGAGGACCGGCGTCGGAACGGCGGTCCTCTTGAGCGCCAACCCCATGGCGCGTCGGCTGTGGATTCTTGTGTCGAAACCGATGTGGCTGACGGGAGGGGCAAGCGTTCGACGAAGACGGGCGTGGGCGCCCTGGACCTCGATCGTCGACACGTACGTCATGGGCTCTCCCCTACGACGCCTCGAGTGTCGATCAGGATGCCGCAAACGGCAAGTCATTCCTTCGAGCGCATCGATTGCCTCCCGGTCACGAAGGTGCCGCCCGGCGGACCGAGGAAGTCGCGAAGGACGGTGTCGAGCCGCGCGCGGTCGCGGATCTCGCATTCCCAGATCACCAGCACCCGCCAGCCGGCGCGCTCGAGCCGGTCGCGCACCTCGCGGTCGCGCTCGACGTTGCGCGCGAATTTGCCCGTCCAGAAATCGATGCGGGTCTTCGGCGTGCTCGCCTTCGAACATCCCTCGTGCCGGTGCCAAAAGCAGCCGTGTACGAAGATGACGGCCTTACGGGCGGGAAAGACCAGATCGGGTCGGCCCGGAAGCGACCTGCGATGCAGCCGGTACCGGTAGCCGAGGCGATGCGCAGCCCGCCGGACCGTCATCTCCGGCCCGGTGTCGACGCCGCGTATGCGGCCCATCAGGGCGGACCGCGCCGCCGGGTCCAAGGTGTCCATTCGATCCCGGCGTTCGGCCCGGCGGGCCAGCTACGTTCGGGCTGAGGTGGGGGCCGGAAGTCTGGGATCAACCGACCGTACCACCCGGCCGGGATCGGGCACCGGCTTTCCTCTTTCGTCGCTCGCGACCACCCTGCTGGGTGGGCGGATGCATCCGGCCATACGCATCGACCTGGAGCGGCAGCGTGAACACCTTCGTCCGTTCGACCCTCGAGCAGCCCTGCTTCCCGACCTTCTGGCGCGATTTCGGGTCCGCCGTGCTCGAAAGCAGCGACGGCCTCGGCCGCCTCACGGCTGAACGCCTCTACCGCGACGAGGCCGAGCGCCTGCGCTTGGAGGTGGGGGAGGGCGCCATGGTCGAGACGTCCGAAGGGAGCGTCCCCGTGGATCTGATCGACGTCGACGCGACGATCGCCGCGCGCCTAGTGGAGGGGGCTCGGAACGCGTTCAGGACCGGGGTCGATTGGACCGTCGACCGCGCCTACGCGCCTCGGCTCTGAGTCCGCGTCACTCGATCCCGGCCTCGGCGTCCGCGACCCGGTAGACCTCGACCGCGGACGTCCCTTTCATGCCGATCGCATATGCCGAACCGCGCGAGAGATCGATGATGCGCCCGCGGGTGAACGGGCCGCGATCGTTCACCCGCACGACGACGGAGCGGCCGTTGCCGTTGACGACCCTCAGCCTCGTTCCAAACGGCAGGGAAGGGTGGGCGGCCGTGAGGCCGTTGGGATTGAATCGCTCTCCGTTGGCCGTACGGAACCCGGATCCGTACCAGGACGCCATGCCGCGTTGGTACGGCTTGCCTGCAGGTCTGGCGGATTGAGGCTTCACCGGTGCCACGAGCGCGGCCGACGGCCCTGCCGCTTGAGGCTGCTGATGGACGCAGGCGCCGAGAAGGAGAGCCGGCATCGCAGCCAGGGTCCGGATGAAGGATGCGTTCAAGGTTCTGTCGGGGCTGCGCCGCCGACGGACACGCTCCCGTAGGAATGAGAATGGCTCGCCGGCGCCTGGAAGGAACTATCGGCCGCTGCGGGCGAAGGAATGATATCCCGGCAACGCGCCGCGCTGTCAACTCGGCCGTTTCGTTCCTTCCTCGGTCGGACCTGATCGAACCCCGGCCCCTTTCCGTTTTGCGCGGGGCCGCTTCATCATGTTCGCGCACCCGGTCTCATGGTGACCCGGGGTGGGAGAATGGGCCATGCACGTCGCCCCGAACGCCTTCCGCCGCCGTCCGGCCGACCCGCGGCCCCGGTTTCCGGGGAGCTCGCTGCTCTCGGCCGTCAGATCTTCGGGTGCGGTGTGGGTGGGTGCCGAAGATCCATCATGGCGCACGGCCGCCGCGAAGCTCGCGGTCGTCGGGATCGTCGCCGTGGAGGAGGTCGGCGCGGGCGGTTTTCTGCGCGCTCTGACCCCCGCCGACGTCCTGATGGCGAACTCGCTCTCCCGCTGGCGCGTGAGCCTGGCCTAGCAGCTCCCCAACCCGTCAGATGCAGGCGAGCGTACGGAAGACGCGGATCTCGCCGTGCTCGTCCAAGAGCTCGCGCCTGACGAATTGGCATCCGCTGGCGTACAGCTCCGCGCCTGGATGCAGATTGGGCCCTACGGCACCCCGATCGAGATAGGCGGGCGGAATGTCGAGCGGGACGCGCTCGCTCACCTCGTAGGGCAGGGGACCTGCCATCGCGGCCGTCGAGCCGATGCAGGCGGCGAGGGCAAGGGCGAGCCGGCGCATGTCCGCGTTCTCCATCACATCCGGCCGATCGCCGGCGCATGGTTGCCTAACGGCTGCGCTTCGTCCGCGTTCCAGATGCCCCCGGTTGCCCCTTTCCCTTTCGGATGCCACCGTTCTTCCTTGGAACGGACAGGATGGGAAGCGTCATGGGCGACAGGGCCGACACCAGCATCATGATCGTCGGGGTCGTTCCTTCATTGGGAGCGATCCAGGCGCTCGCCGACGCCGCCGTCTCCGAGAACGCCAAGGCGGGCTGGGAGGAGGGCGTCTTCGAAGAGGCCGGCGAAGTCATGTGCCTGCTCCAGGAGACGATCGAGGAGGGAAAGCCCCTCTGGATCTACGGAAGCGACAAGCTCGGCGCCACGATGGACGATGTCGAGGACGCCTGCCGAGCGCACGGCCTCGCCTTCGAGGTGCACGGCGAGAGGGGTCCGTCCTGGGATTCCTTCGTCAAGCGCTGGATGCCGGGCTGGGAACAACCGCAGACCACATATGGCGATGCGGACCCCTCGATCGGCGCCCTGGAGGTGAAGGCCCTCCTGGACAAGGGCACGGAAGGGCTGGCCGAACTCGCTCGGCTGGCGGATCGCCGCCTCGGCGTCGGTTTCCCTGACAGGATGCTCGCCTCTCCGGAACTCGGAGACGAGCTGGAGCGCCTCATCCAGGTCGCATACGACGAGATCGAGCCGCCATCCGCCCCTGCTCCGTGAGGTAGGCCGGACCACGAACCACCGGCTATCTCTGAGCAGCCCCGACCGGCATCGACCGGGAGCCTGGGCGAGCCAATCCCCCGCCAAGTGTTCGAAACCGAGCGGGAGCGTCGTTCGGAAATGAAGACTCGTCGTCCCGAACGGATGCCTATGTTCGAGGACCCGAGCCGAACGGCGACGCGGGCCTCAGCTCCTGGTCCAGAGTCTGGGCGATCAGGATCCGGGCTTCCTCGGACCGCAGGATGCGTTCGACCACTGGTGCCGCGTCGAACCCGATGCTGCGTAGCAGGCGATGCTTTGCGGCATCCGCCCCTTCGAGGACGCAGTCGCCGGTGGGAGCTTCCCACCCGCTCGCGACATCTCCGCCAACCTTCCGGCTACGCCGCAGACCGAAGGACACGAAGCCTTGGATTCGCACGGCCATGTCTCTCATGGTCGTCGCGAAAACCGTTCCGTCTAGATCGTTGGCCCGACCTGCAGAGACGATCACCCAGCCGCCGCCTTGAACGGCGGGAGGCCACGAACTTAGTTTGGTTCCGGCTTCACGGTCCCAGGCGGAGAAATAGAGGCGGAATCGACGCCCGTTGGAAAACTTCACCGTTGCGCCCGCCGTCAGATGCTCGCCGATCTTATCGGGCAACCTGCTGCCGGGATGTACCTTCTCAAGCGACTGGCAGTCATAGGTCGATACCAAGAGATCGAAGGCCTGCTGGATCAGGATCAGCGGCACCTCCGCGGGTAGAGCGATGACAGCCTCGTTGGCGTCGTCGGCGGTAAGGCCTTCTATTTGGAACTCGTCGCGCTCGCTCACCATCCGCTAGTCCTCCGCTCCGGGCGTATCTCGTGAGATGCGGGTCCGATACTCGTCGATCTTCAGAAACTCCCGATGCGCTGCAGCGACATCCACCCGATCGCGGACGACCAGAGTGTTGAAGGTGATGAACATCATCATCGCTTGCGAAACCGGATCCGACGCTGCACCTGCGCAAACGCCGATCCAACGGGTGCTGCCTGCCTGCCGTTCGGACCAGTCGGCAGCCCCTTCACTGGAGGTTACCAGAACCGCCGTGGAAGGCGGATTCGATGCTTCGTAGGAAGCAATCCAAGCGATGTAGGCGTCGGCCAATCTCATGAGGGACCCTCTTTGTGACCGGGTCAGACGATCTAGTGCGCGCAGGACCGGATGCGAGCCTGTCAGGCCCTGGATCCGACATCCGCACGGACAAAGGCACAGAACTGCCGTGCGGTCAGGGATGGACTTCGAATTGCGTTTGCGAAAGGTGTGAGAAACCCCGCGCTTCTTGCGGAAAGGAGTAACCAGATCGTCCACGTCGAGCAAGCACCGCGACCTGCCGCGTTACCCGAGACGAGCTTGACAGGAACCCTCCACATCCGGGATGCTCAAGTACGGCTTTGGCATGCCCGCCGCTCGCGCCCGCACAGGGTTCTGGTGAAATGCCTGTTCCACAGATGACTCGTCCCACCGGGCGGTCGCGTCGGCAATGCGAGCACTGACACCGGCGATCGTCGCGGTCGAGGATCAGTCATGTCCGGAACAATCACCGTCGCCGAGTTCAAGGCTCAGGCGAAGCAGATGCGCAAACGCCTCGCCAATCTTGGGGAGAAGGTAGGCCATTCTGAATGCCTGGAGCGGCTCTCTCGAGAACACGGCCACAAGGACTGGAACACCTGCGTGGCGGCATTGACCGCCGCCGAGAGCACAGATGCCGCTTCCCCTCATTGGGTCGGCATCAACGGCACGATCGTGCCCGACTTCGATTTCATCGGAGCGTCGCTGTCCCAGATCAAGGCGCATGTCGGCGCAGCCGACCTCAACCTATTGGTCAGCAGCCGCAACGATCGTGAGTGGATCGACATCCTGTATCACTTCGGAGATTTCGCCATTCCGCAGGGGACGGGCGGCTATCAAATGAGGTACTTGAAGCAAAAACTTGAATCGAGCAGCTGGATCGAACT
The DNA here is from genome assembly GCA_963990595.1 of uncultured Methylobacterium sp. Lineage (GTDB taxonomy): Bacteria > Pseudomonadota > Alphaproteobacteria > Rhizobiales > Beijerinckiaceae > Methylobacterium. The sequence continues at coordinate 39,303 of CAXDNE010000009.1, read as the reverse complement.
GAGACATGGTAAGGACCGTCTTGTCGTACTCTGCTATCTCTCATCCGACGACCCGAGCAAGATCTCCGAAGGCGCACGCATGACGATCGGCGACACCATCGCCGACGAATACAGCCGCTCGCCGAAGGCCGAGGTCCGGGCATGGGCGCAGAGCAGAGAACCGGACACGGAGGTCCGCGTTTTCGGAGACAGCGAACACACTCTCGCACGCTTTAGGGATAGCACGCTTCTTAGGCTGATCACGGAGAACATCAACTCCGATACTGAGGAGCCTGACGAAGAACCCGAAGACCACGGTGAGGGTCTCGATACCATCATTGCACCTGGTAAAATATGGCAGTGCCACAGGGTATACGGGGAGCCAGTGGAATTCTGGGGGAAGGGAGACGACGTTACGATCGAAAGCGTGAACCCGGAAGATCGCGTCATCAGCTTCCTGCATCATCCATCCCAGCGGAGCGGGAAGATGACTACGCCCGAACTGCTCGGCGGATTCCTGCCGATCGAGATCGCCAGCCAGCTGCCCAAGGCCAAGCAACATCCTCTCTGAAGGCACGCCTCGAACCGGGGGAGGGGCCATTCCTTCCCCGGCCCGTGCGTTCATCCCGGTCGTCGATACCAGCCGGCCTTCCCTCCCGCGTTGATCCTTTCCTGAAGATGCGCGAGATGAGGATCCATGGAGGGCGAGATGCCGTGCGAAACGCAGGTCCCGGAGGAGCTCATGGGCTTCCTTAGGATGGCCCGGGAAAACGATACCGTCGAAGGATTCATCCGAGCGACGGACGGCTGGTCCGTTCTCTACCGTGGCCACTCGGGAGGCGAGGTAGAGGACAATTCCTTCTTCACGGATTACGTGGGCCATGCCGAGAGCTACACGGACGAGACCGGCCGGATCGACGCTTACGCCTTCGATCCGAGGGATGTGCTCATGTTCGACGACGTCCGCTTCGACGAAATGCGCTTCGTCTACATGCGGCTCGATGCACGGAAGCTAAAGGAGACCTATCGGGCCGCGCTCGTGGGAAACCGGTTCATGCCGGACCTGATGAAGCGGGAGACGCTCGATGCCTTGTACGAGATCCTCCAGGGCGACACGCCGTACTCGGACATGTCGGCGGACCCGGGCAGGAACGACATCCTGATCCCCCTGATGCAGCACTATGCCCGGGAGGTGAAGGGCAGGAACATCATCGCCTTCGTGGGCGGCGATTTCGGCGACTTCGGGGGCCAGAACGAGTTCGTCGTCGGCCGCGTCACCGAACTGACGGACCTGCGCAGGCTCTATGGGCAGGTGAGGGCGGAGATGGTCGAGCAACTCCCGTCGCATCCGCAGTTCGCATGATCGGGATCAAGACCTTGTTATCGCAGGCCTATCTCGAATTCGCATAATCGGTGTTTTGACAAGAATACCCTGACTGGAAGATCTTAACACCCATTAACCATAATCAGATGGGATCTTCAAGGAGCCGGGAATGTCCGCGCTTTCGCCTTGCAATACAGGATCACGCCGCTTCGGACCGATCGTCAGCCAGAAGCGCAACGATCCTGGCCGCGGTCTCCGTGGTCACCCTGCGGCACACCTGCATCAACACGACGTCGGGCTGCCCCCTCGCCTCGGTGATCGATAGCGACGCGGGGGCGCGGTGCAGGTCCTCATGCACGAAGGCGCTGGTCAGCTCCGACACCTGAACCCTGAGTGCATCGGCGATCAGGATCACGTTATGGCGCAGCGGGAAGGAGACCTCGTTCTCCAGAGTGTTGATGACGTTCCTGTTGAGCCCTGCCCTACGGCCCAGCTCGGCCTGCGACCACCCGAGCGCTTCGCGTCTGCTCCTGACGGCAAGCGCCAGCACATGAAGTTTCGCCGCCCGCACCGAGCGATCCGATGGAGCGTCCGGCTTCTTGTCCGTCGGCCAATCGGACGGAAAGTCGTTTAGATCAGGCATTTCAGACCTCCGTCGGACTTGATGTCCGACGATGTATCCCGATCGTCTGATCCGTCAATGATCGCTTCCGACGTACTTCAAATAGAATTCCGCCACTACTCTTCCCGTTCGCCGGACAAAATGTCCGCGCGGCCTGATTCTACAGGTAAATCGGCGATCGCAGCGGCACCGTTACGGCGCCACAAATAAATCTTCAGGCATTTTGGGGCGCAATTTTGGGCGCATCGTTTGCGGTGCGCCTGTACTGTTGGGCGGCTTCCCCCTGGGGGAGCAGCAACGCACTCTGCGCGTGCCGTGTCCACCGGCGGCGCACAGATCGATCGTAGATCCGCCTACCCTTCGGTCGTCGGGCGCCTATTCCCCGATCCGGCTTCGGATCTCCCGCCCGAGCGTGGCGTAGTTGCGGGGATGGATGCCGTCCGGGCCAGGCGCGAACGACACCGTTCGGACGCCGTTCGAGGACGCCCAGCCCTGGACGATCGCCCGCGCGCCGTTCGCCGGCAGGACCAGGATCAAGCGGTCGCCGGCCTTGGCCAACGTCGAGGCGAGGGCGCTCCGGACCCGAGCCTCGGATTGAGCCCTTTGTGCCGAACCGATGCCCCGAGGGAAGTCGTTGCTGCCCAGCGAGGCGATCGTCCAATGGCCGCCCGCCCTCACCCGCTCGGCGACCGCCGTGGAGCTGATTCCGACCTTGGCCGAACTCGAGCACACGCCCTTCAGCGCGGCGCCGATTCCGACGCCGATGCTGTCGCCGACGACCATGCAGGAGGCCTGGGCTCCCGAGCCGAGGCATAGCCCCGTCAGCAGGGCCGCGATACGCAACGCTTTCCGGTCCATCATCATCGTGCCCATGTCTCCCGATACCTTCGCCGCTCAGTCCGGCTTCCGCACGATGGTCCTGCCCAGATCGCGGACGGCTCCGGAAAACCGGGAGATGCCGAGGCTCTCCGAAACCGCGACGAGGCGGCCCACGCAGTTCTGCGCCACATCGACGGCCGGGTTCGGCTCGAAGTCGTCGAGCCAGGAGGCGAGCGCCTGCGGGTAGGCTAGGGCGAGGAGAAGACACGTCGCCCAGACCATGGCAACCGCACGCCCCGCCGGCCCCAATCCCATACGGGCTCCGCTCGTCAGCACGAGGTCCGGCACGATTTCCCCGGCCGGCACCGCGATCGCGGGCTCGATGGCAGTCGGCATGTAGGACATGGCTGATCAGGTCTTCAGAATTGGAAGTAGATGAAGGGCGCCATGCCCGATGGGGACAGCATGATCACGGCCCAGATCGCAACCGTGCCGAAGGCGACTTTCCCGGCGAGAGCGGCCTTGCGGAAGAAGCCGTCGACGGTGCCGTAGGCCGAAAGGGGAAGGAGCTGCGTCAGGAAGCCCGCCATCATCAGGACCATGACGAGCGGCGAGGCCGTCAGAGGCGCGCCGTCCCCGACGCGCTTCACGATCGTCGCGAGATAGCTGGTTGCGCCGGCGGCATCTGGCGACCGGAAGAACACCCAGGCGATGCAGACGAAGTTGAACACGGCGAGCCAGCGTAGCGTCTGCCCCCATTCGCTCCGGAGGAACTGGCGAAAGCGGCCGGACGCATCCGTCGTCTCTCGCAGCAGGCGTTCCGCCACCAGACCGAAGCCGTGCAGGGCGCCCCAGACGATAAACTGCAGGCCCGCCCCGTGCCACAGGCCGCCGAGCACCATGGTCAGGATCAGGTTGCGGTAGGTCGTCCACCGCCCTCCCCGGCCGCCGCCGAGCGGGATGTAGAGGTAGTCGCGAAGCCATGTCGACAGCGTGATGTGCCAGCGCCGCCAGAACTCCTGGAGTGACAAGGCGATGTAGGGCTGATCGAAGTTCCGGGGGAACTTGTAGCCCAGGAGATCGGCGACGCCGATCGCGATGTCCGTGTAGGCGCTGAAGTCGCAGTAGATGACGATCGCGTAGGCGTAGACGGCCAGGATCAGATCGACCGACCCGTAGGCTTGCGGATTCGTGAAGACCGGGTCGACGAACAGGATCGAGAGGTGGCTCGCGACGACGACCTTCTTGAACAGGCCTCCAAGGATGAGCAGGGCGCTGCCGCCGAGATCGATGTTCCTGGGATCCGACGGCTTGGCGAGCTGCCCGAGAAACTCGGAGGCCCGCACAATCGGGCCGGCGACGAGATGCGGGAAGAAGCTGATGTAGAGGAGCAGATCGACGAGCGAGCGCGACGCCTGGACCCTACCCCGGTGGATGTCGACGACGTACGAGATCCCGTGGAAGGTGAGGAACGAGATCGCCACGGGCACCGCGACGCCGGTCGACCCGAAATCGACGTCCATGCCGGCCAGCCCGGCCAGAGAACGGATCTGGGCGGCTGCGAAGTCGAAGTACTTGAAGAAGCACAGCGGCAGGAGATTGCAGACGACCGCGATCCCCACGAGGGTCCTGCTCCGCCCCGTTCCGGCGCTGATGCCGATCATCAGGCCGAAGGCGTAGTTGAACAGCGACGACAGGAAGAGAAGCATCAGGAAGGGGACGCTCCAGAAGCTGTAGAAGACGTAGCTCGCGGCGACGAGCAGGAGCTTCTTGAGCTCGTTCCGCTCGTTCAGCAGCCACGCGCCCGGCAGCACGATCATGAAGAACAGGGCGAACTCAATCGTTGGAAACAGCATCTTCGCCTCTGAGCGCCGCCCTGACTTCAGGCTCGATGAAGGCGGCGAAGGCCTCGCCGCCCTTCCGATAGCCCGCCTTCGTGAAATGGACGTGGTCCTTCGCCATCAGCGGCGGATCCGCAGCCGCCCAACGGGATGCGCCGCAGCCCCCCGGCATGATCGCCCACCAATCCCAGAAGGGGATCCGCTCGGCCCGGGCGAGCCCGCGCTGCGCCTCGCGCACCTTGTCGAGCTGCGCCGGCCGTTGCGGGCAGGCGTTCTCCCCCTCGGCAACGGCCGGCAGATCCGCGGCCGGTGCCGGCGGACACGGTTTGCCGTCGACCGGCTTGCAGGCCGGCAACGGCCGTTCGCCTTGCGGAGGGCCGATCATCACCAGACGTGCGCCTGGTACGGCCGCACGGATCTCCCGGATCACCGACCTGTAGCGGTCCCGATACGCAACGGGATCGAGCTTCGCGTCGAAGCCCTCGTTGGTCCCGAAGGCCAGCACGACGATGTCCGGAGCCAGCCGTCCGAGATCGTCGCGGAGGGCGCTCTCGGAGAATCGCCCGAGGACATCGATGGTGGCGCCTGGGAAGCCGATGCTGCTGTAGGTGACGCCCCTCCCCTCTCGGAAGATGCCCAAGGCCGAGACCGTCACGGATTTGGCCTCGCCGGTCCTGAGTACGAGCTTCCGGAAGGTGCCGCCGCCGGATGCCGGGATCTCGATCACCTTGGATCCCGGCTTCGACGATGCCAGCGACACCGTCAGGCGCGGCTCGTCGTCGATCTCCACGGCGATCGACCCCGCGTTCGGATCCGTGCGGACCTCGAGCTCGATGCGCGTGTAGGTCTCGGCATGCGGGGACGAGAAGGAGAGTGTCTCGCCTTCGCGCGACGTGCTGGCATTGAAGCCGGAGAGGGCGAACGTGTCCGGCTGCGAGGAACGCTGGATGCCTTCGTAGCTCCAGCCCGAGCTGGCCGATGCCTTCAGAAGATTGCTGCGAACCCCGGGACGAGGCGTGCCGACGCTCAGGTAGCCGATGCCGCCGGCGCCGAACTTCCGCTGCAGGACCTGCCTGACGGCATCGGTGAAGAGATCGGCGGCGGTATGGCTGTCGCCGATCTGGAGGATCGACACCCCCGCGCGATGCGTCCGGAGCCGAGGTGCGTCGTTCCCGGCCGCTCCTGCACTCCCCTGGAAACGGACGGGCACGACCGCCGCGGCCCCGGGGAACGCCGTGCCGGATGCGACCAGGTTCGGGGCCGGGACCGACGCGACATGCGCCGCCGGCGGTTCGGCTCCGGCCGGAACGAACGCGACGGCCAGCGGCAGCAGAATCGCCACACCGGAGCCGGCGAGGACGACGCGCCGGCCTCCGGTAAGCCTCACCGCTGCGCCTGCTGCTGGCAGGGATAGCTCATCGCGACGCCTTGACCCTTCAGAAAACCGGCGACCTCGCTCAGGAGATGCGCGGAGACCAGGTCGTACCCCGCCGTGGTGAAGTGGATGCCGTCCGTCGCCCGGATCTGGACCTCGGCCCCGTGGAGGTCGCGACCGTACGGCTGGAATGCGTCCGGTCCCGTCGAATTCTGCCGCCAAGGCTCGACGAAGCGGATCTTCGGGTCGTTCAACTGCCTGATCGCGTCCGCGAAGATCGCGTTCTTCTCGGACGCATCGTCCTGGGCCGGCTTGTCGCGCAGGATCGGCAGGCCGATCCAGAGCACGCCGGCGTCACCCGTCCTGAGGTTCCGAACCAGAGCCTGGCTGAGTTCGGAGTAGCGTGTCCGCCATGCCGGGGTACCGAGATCGAACCGCTTGCGGTCCGCGTCTACGATGCTCTGCCGGTCGTTCAGGCCGAGCGACACGACTGAGAGGGTGGGTTTTAACTTCGCGACCACGCCCTTGCTTTCGGTGATCCAGTCGAACTTCGCGGGCCGCGTCAGACCGGTGCCGTTCTCGGCAAAGCGTCCGAGCTTGACCCGGGAGACGAGGCAAGCCTCGCGGGCGACGAGGCGGGTTGCACCGCCCCACATCCCGTCGGAGAGCGAGTCCCCCACGAAAGCGACGCGGATCTCGTCGGTGGCGGCCGATGCGGATCGGATCGCGAGCGGCATCGCGGCGAGAGCACCCAGGAGGGTGCGACGGGACAGAATGCCGACTTCCATGTCTTCCATCCATGACCGCGCGGGACAGCCGCGGCGCGCCCGATCGATTCCCCGCCGGGTGATTCCGCGGGGCCGATCCTTCCAAGCTGAACTGAAATGTGAAACGGCGTCGGGTCAAAGAGCCTAGGATCGATGATGGCGATCGCTCAGGTCACCGCCGAAGCAGCCCCGGCCCTCAAGCACGTCTATGCGCGGCCGAGGTGACGGACGGGTCCCGAAGGCTTCTCGACGCAAGTCTGCACGCGTCGGTCGAGCGTCGACGTTCTACGATGATGCCAAGGGGCATGGTCTTGGACCTCGAGGCTCAACCAGCTGGAAGAGCCAACCTAGATGCAATTAACCTGATCTCGACGACATAAATTCTGGTTAACTCGATTGGTTTACAGACTATTTCACCTGCAAGCTGTGTCGATCCTCGCGCTTCCGGATGGCGGACGGATCCCGTTCGGTGCCCCTGCCATCGTTGCCGGGTCCATGCCCGATGGCATCGTTGACGGAATCCTTACGTGATCGAGCCAGCGTAGCCCGATGCCGGAGCCGACGACGTCAGAAGATCTCATCGAGCAATGGCTCGAGGCCTCTTCCGCGGAGCGCGGGACGGCGAACAGCTCGCTCGAGGCGTACCGCAACAGCGCACGGTGCTGGGCCGACTTCCTGGCCGGCCGCGGCACGACGATTCACCAAGCCTCCCGAACCGACTTCACCAAATACCTCGGGCACCTGGACGCCAAGCACCTTTCCGAAGCGACCATCGCCCACCGCAGGACCGTGGTGCGGTCGCTGCACCGGTTCCTCATGGCCGAAGAGATTGTCGAGATCGACCCGACGAGCCTCGTCGCGCCGATGAAACGCCCGAAGCGCCTGCCGATCGTTCTCTCGATGGCCGAAGTCGACAGGCTCATCGAGACCGCCCATGCGCAGGCGCGCGACGAAAGCGTCGGCTTGTACCGGCAGGCGGGCTACGTGCGGCGCGCCGCTCTCTTCGAGGTCCTCTACGCCTCCGGGATGCGCGTGTCGGAGGCCGTGAATCTGCCCGCGAAGGCGATCGCATCGGGCGCACGCTCGATGATCGTCACCGGCAAGGGCGGCAAGGACAGGCTGGTGCCGCTTCACGACAGGGCGATCGAGGCGATCGCCTTCTGGCGGCGCCTCGCGGCCGCATACGGCTCGCAGTCGGAGAAGTGGGTGTTCCACTCGGTGCGCAACGGCGCGACCGCCCTCACCCGGCAGAGTGCGCTCGCCGAGATCAAGGAGGCGGCCGTCGCAGCGGGCATCCCGAACCCGGACCGCGTATCGCCGCACAAGTTGCGGCACGCCTTCGCCTCGCACCTGCTGTCGAACGGGGCGAACCTGCGCGAGATCCAGGAGATGCTCGGCCACGCCGATCTCGGGACGACCGAGATCTACCTGCACACGGACATGTCGCGGACGGCCGCGATGGTCCGCGATCTGCACCCGCTCAACGATAGGCTGCCGGATCCGGCGGCCAGTCCGGCTTGACCCCGAGCCGAAGCGGTCTTGTCCCTTGCGGACGGTCCCGCTTTCCTCCTGGTGGAGGATCCCGATGGCCGACCGAGAACGCATCCGCATCTGGCACACGTACCCGATCGACCTGGTGCGTCCTGGAGCCCGCAAGCCGGAACGCAGGGTCGCGGCGGCACCGATCGACGTCAAGGTCAGAACCGCGGCGACCGCCGAACTCGCCATTGCTTCGCGGTTCCGCACCTGCACCCGCCATCAGACGTGGAAGGGGGATGTCGAAGGCGGGCCGGTGATCGCGCTATACGGCTTCGACGGCGCGCTCTGGACGCCCCTTCCCGGCCTTGCAGGTTCGGTCCCCGCCACGCTCGAGCAGTGGCAGGCGGCCATGGCGGGAGGTCCTCTGCTTCATGAACCGTACGAGCTCACGGATCCGATCCTGGCCGCGCAGTTCGCCACGCAGAGCGGTTCCGTGACCGGCTGGGACGGAGTTGTCCGCCTGGACGAGACAGAAGGAAGGGTCGTCGCGGACGATCGGCGACGCGGTGCCGAGGCCGCCATCCGCGCGGCCGAAAACGTGCTGCTCGTCGACGGACGCGTGTGGCGTCGCGCGGAGGCGCCGTTCTGGAGTGTCGAGCGCGACGGCACACAGCACATGGTCTTCCTGCGCTGGCACCGGAACGCGAAGGACCAGTTCCACTTCTCAGGCTGCAACGTGCTCGGCACCTTCGGTGCGGATCGTCTCGACGAAGCGATGGCCTACGCCCGCGACACCGCGAAAGCCCGGGGTCGCCGCACCGAGGTGAAGGGACCAGGCGGCGTCTGTCTCGACCACGATCCGAAGCATGCGGACCGGGACGATAGGGTGGCCAACGCCCTGGAACTCGGCGAGCCGATCATCGACAAGCTTGGCGACCTCGTCCGAGCCATGTCGACCACCGGCATAGAAGCCTACGTCGAAGCGAGAACGCTGCTCGGAAGGCTTGCGGTCGGCGACGGCGATGCGGACACGGTGACCCATCTGGCGGCGACGTTCGCCGCGATCGTGGACGATCTCGACCGGTTCGAGTTTCCGCTCGTCAGGGTGGATGCGCGGGACGAGTTGAAGCGCGACGCCTTGAAGACGTTCACCACCCGGATGGCCGCGTTCGGGATGGTGCCCGAAGCCGCTCCGCCCCACCCGACGCTCTGAGGAACAAGCTGATGTTCTGGGAGGGGCACATCCTGAAGTACGGCGCCGCATCGCCGGCCGCCGGCGCCCACCTGCGCCAAGCGGCCGAGTAGACGCCTTCACATCCGCGGGGCCTGCAGGTCGATCCCGAGCGCGCTCCTCACGCGCTCGAGGACCTCGGACGGGGATCCGCTCCGCAGGTCCTCGATATCGTCGAGCAGATCGAGGACCTCGTCGTCCTTCGCTTCGCGAGCTTCCAGGCGGACCTGATCGAGATCGTTGCCGACCGCGGCCAGGAAGATGTGCCAGTCGTCGCCGGCGCGCGCGGCCGCGCGCTCGACCGCGTGCTCAAGGAAGAGCTGGAACTCCACGGGTTCGCCCAGGACGCCGCGGCGCACCTGCTCCCGGTGGCCGTACACCCAGTCGAGGACGTACTCCTCCCTGGGCCAGGTCGTCGGCAGGAAATAGCCGTCCTCTCCGATGCGGCCGACCGAGTACGAGCCTCCGTTCCGATCGAAGAACGAAGCCGTGATCCTGCATCCGAGCTTCTCCAGGAAGTCGGCCGCTTCCTGACGCCTGTCCGTTGCCGCGATCGCCATCGTCGTTCCTCGAGTTCCCTACGAGACTGGCATCCGCTCCCGCAAAGGTCGACCCGGCCTTGCCGCTTGCGCAGCCCTCCACGATCCTCGGCCGTGGAGATGGACATGGCCGACCGCGCGAAGATCAGGATCTGGCATCCGTACCGGGCCGACGTCGTCGGGAAGGGGCAGCGCCGACCGAGGCGGATGGAATTCCGTGCCCCGCTGGACGTCGAAGTGCCGGTCGTGGCGCGGGACGAGATTCGAGACGTGGGCCGCGTCGTCCCGGGCCAGGCCGGTTGGGCCAAGATGGGCAACGGCGAAGAGCGCACCGTGACCTATCGAGGATGGAACCGCTCGCTCTGGACGCCCGTCGTCCGTCAGAACGACCGCGGCCAGACGGTCGCCGTCGGCTTCGCTCCGGGCACGACCGACAGGACGTCCCGTCCCCCCTTCGAGATCGATGCGGTCCTCAGCGAATACGAGCACCGGACCGGGGCTCACGTCCACTGGTACAGGACCAAGACCCCGGACGAGGTCGAGGGCGAAACGGTCGCCGACGACAGGGCCGCCGCGGCCGAGATCGCGAGAGGCATGGCCGAGAAGCTGCTCCTGGTGGACAACCGGATCTGGAAGATCCAGCCCGAACCGATGTGGGCGGTCCAGCAGCAGGGGTACGGCTGCTATTGCGTGTATCTCGATGCCCCGGCATCGGGCCGACACCCCTTCAGGAGCAGCGCGGAGACCGCGTTCCGCGCCGACCGCCTCGAGGACACGCTCGGATGGAGCGCGGAGGTGGGGCGCAGGCGGCACCGGCAGCCCGAACTGTTCGGCCCGTCCGGCCGCGTCCTCGAGTTCGACGGCGCCTTTCTCAGGCGCGACGATCTCGTATCGGAGACCTGCCGCATCGGGGTGCTCGTGCTCCGTACGTTCGCCGATCGCATCGCCCACATGACGGTCGCCGGCGTCGACGCCTATGCGGGGACCCGCTCGGCATACGAGCGCCTCGCGACGGCCGGCGACAGGTCCGACGTCGCGCCGTTCCTGGCCGGGGTCGAGGAGATGGCGGCGGATCTGCGCCGCTTCGACTTCCCCGACGCGGCTTCCGCCTCGCGCGACGACGCGCTCAAGGTCCTCGACACGCTGGATCTCCGCATCCGCCGATACGAGGCCGCCTCGCTCGATGCAGTGTACGGGGAGCGCCCTCCCGCCATCCCGCCGGTCGCTCCCGCAGCCTAGGCTAGCCTCCCGAGCCCTATAACCGGCCTGAGACCCTGGCCCGCCACGGCTCGTCTTCGCGCGTCGGAGCCCCAGATCCGTACCGCCATCAGGTACGGTGCATCGGCCCCTGGCTATGCATCGTTCGATAAGGCCGGTCGGACTGGATCGGGAGAGAGCGCATGCAAAACGTCCCGGTGGGCACGAAGGGCAGCTTCGCCATGCTGGTCGGCCCTCAGCATCTGGCAAGCCAGTTCAAGGACACGATCCTGCCGCCCGTGTTCGCGACACCGATGATGGTCCTGGTCATGGAGAACGCAGCTCTGAACGCCATCCGCGAGTTCCTCGACCCCGGCGAGAGCGCGGTGGGAACGAAGATCGACGTGGGCCACACGGCCGCGACCCCGGTCGGGCACCGGGTAAGAGCGGAGGCCGAGGTCGTGGGCGTGGACGGACGTCGGATCCATTTCCGAGTTGCCGCCTGGGACGAGATGGAACAGATCGGGGAGGGAACGCACGAGCGGATGATCGTGGACCTGGCGCGGCTTGGCGAACGCCTCGAAGGAAAGCGGTCGGCACCATCGGGGAGCGCATAGCCCCGGACGCAGGACCATGCCGGACGGACGGTCGGGACCGATGCCGCCCACGGCGTCGAACCACCGGTGCCGACGCCGCCAGGGTTCGAAGCGTCGGCATCGCCGCCCGACGGATGCGGGTCGCCTTTTCGTATGGTACAGCTTCGCCCTGGGTCGGGAGGGAGCGCCATGATCGTCGTCACCGACCCGCGCGCCGACAGCTTCGGCGCAGCCGTCGGGATCCTGGTCCCTCTTCGGACCGATCTGGCCGAATTGATCGTCGCCGGCGGCGGCGAGGAGACCTCGCGCCACATGCCGGTCGCCGACGCGCTCGAAGCCCTCGCCCATGCCGTCGAAGCGAGACCCGCCCTGCAGGTGCGTACGGCCGTGCTCGAATGGGACGACTTCAGGTTCGGTCGGGACGATGCCGGCTACCACCTGGAGCGGGGCGGGCGGCGGCTGGTCGAAAACATCGATCTGATCGCCGCCTGTCTGGCCTCCGCACGCAGCATCAGGGTCGCCCACCCGATCAAGCTGCCGTTGGCCGGCTGACACCGTCAGGCCGCGGCCTGCAGGTCGTCCCACCCTTCCGGGGGCTCCCGCAGGCCCTCGGCGATCATGATCGCGTTGCCGATCATCTCGGGGATGGCGACGACGACGGTGGCTCCGAGGGCTGAGAGCTGGTCCACGCTTCCGGGTACCCGAGCATCCAGCTCGTCAATCCGATCAAGCCGCTCGCGCCAAGTTTCCGGCCAGTAGCGTTGGACAGCTCGGACCGATTGCTCCCTGAGGAGCGCAGGCCGGAGCAGGACCTCGGCGTAGGCAGAAGCTGCTCCTCGAGATGGACCTCGATCATTCCTTTGAGCGTGCGGCTGCCCCTTCGATATGTGCCCGTCCCCCGCTTCGCGTCCGCCGACACCGGCGTCGGCAGCAGTTCTCCGGGCGATGATCCAGACACGATCGCGCAGGTGTGGGGCACCAACGGCGTTAGCCGAAATGCAGTGCCACTCCGCATCATACCCGAGCGCGGCCAGGTCCCGCAGAACGGTGCCGAGCCCAGCGGCGAGAGCAAGTCCGTCTGCGGCTGCACCCAGGTCCCGTCGACAAGACGGGCAATCTCGTCGGGCCTTGGTGCCGCGCCATCCGCACTCGCAGAAGCGGAGCTTGCGTCTGGGCGAGCGCAACGCCGCGACGTTCTCGACGACGACCCATTTCGGACCGATCTCGCCGATGAGGCGTGCGAACTCCGACCAGAGCCCGGAGCGCTCTGCCTCAATTCCTTCGCCGCGGCCGGCGAGGCTGATGTCCTGGCACGGGAAGCCGCCTGCGATGACGTCGACTTGGCGGGTGCCGTCGCGGAACTTCGCTCCGTCGAGAGTTCGAACATCGGGATGGATCTCCACGTCGGGCCAGTGGCGACGGAGTACGCGACGGCGGGATTCGAGTGCTTCGCAGAAGGCGACGGTACGGAATGGCCCTGCCCTCTCGAAACCGAGCGAGAAGCCGCCGATCCCGCTGAACAGGTCGAGTACGCCGAGTGAGTTTCGCTTCCCGCCCAACGACGGCCTCACCAACCGGACGGTTTCGGAACGACCCAGCGCACGTCGGCGCTCGATCTCAGGGCGGCGATCCTGTTGCCGACCCCACTCTGGAGAAGCTCCTGCCGCAGCTGCGGCGCCGCCGCCTCGAAGGAGGGTCGGACGCCGGGACGCACCTCCACAAGCTGGACGATGTGCCAGCCGAACGACGAGCGCACCGGATCCGAAACGAAACCGGGGGACAGTGCGGCGACGGCCTTCCCGAACTCGGGGACGACGCGTTCCTTGGTAAACCAGCCGAGCTCGCCGCCGATCACGGCGGATCCCTTGTCGAGGGAAACGGCTTTCGCGACCTCGCCGAACGGCTCGCCGCTTCTGATCCGACCGAGCGCGCGGACGGCGTCCTCCTCGCTGGAGAGGAGGATGTGCCTCGCCCGGAACTCGGGGTCCGGTCGGCGCGCCTCGTAGGCGCTCTGGATCGCGGCATCCTCCGGAGCGGCTTCGCGCGTGAGCTGGCCGAGCATCGCCTGGGCCGCCGGCATGTCGCGCGCATAGTCGCGGTCAGCTTCGACGGTGGCCGGCGCGACGCCGTCGCGACGCGCGGCGTCCGAGAGGATTGCCACGTCGACCACCTGTCCCACGAGGAACGCCGCGCGGCTCTCCGCCGGGACGTTCGCGAGGCGCTGCGCGAACTTCGCGCCCGCTTGCCGGACCTGGGACGTCTGGACCGCGCGACCGTCGACGTATGCCACCACCCCGTCGTCGGCACGCGCCGAATTCCAGGCCATTCCCGCCGATAGGGCGAGGGCCGCCAGGAGGGACCGCCTCATGGGCGCGGCTCCACTACAAAAGTCATTCCTTCGTGGATAGGATGCATCGACGAGAAGGTCCAGACCGGAACAAAGGATCGGGCGACGGCTTTCCTCGATCCAACCTGAAGATGGATAACGATTGTGGCGGTCGAGTCGGTCTGGAACGAAGGCAAGGTCGAGGAGCTGCGCAGGCTCTGGGTCGTCGAGAAGCTGAGCGGCTCTCAGATCGCCCTGCGTCTCGGTTTGAAGGACCGAAACGCCGTCATGGGGAAGATCCACCGGCTCGGGATCACCCGGAAGCTCGGTGCGGACGGCGAGGCCGAGGTCACCGATGCGGCCGGCGACAAGACCGTTGCCGATGCCTTCGCGCCGGCCGACCGCAGCCCGGAGGCTTGCCCGGCCCCCATGGAGGTCGCCGCACGTCCTCAGCCGGATCCCGCCTCCGAGCCGGAAGCTCCTTCAACCTCGGCGGTGTCACTGGACGATGCGTCGGAGACCCCGAAGGACAGCTTCTCGGACCATCCGATCATGCAGCTGAAGGAGAACAGCTGTCGGTGGCCTATTGGCGATCCTCAGGTCGCCGGCTTCAGATTCTGCTGCAAGGCGAAGGCCGGCACCCTTCCCTATTGCAGCGAGCACGCGGCAATCTCCTACCTCGCCCCGGAGAACAGGACGCGCAGACCTTCGACGCCGAAGGCGGCCTGAAGGTCTCGTCAGCGGATCAGCTTGGCTCTGAGGGCCAGAGCCACTGCATGCGGCAGCGTGCGCGCCTCGAGCTTGACCCGCGCGCGCTCCAGATAGTCCTTCACGGTGTGAGGCGAGATGCCCTCCGCAGCCGCGATGGCGTCGCTCTTCATGCCCAGCGCACAGTTCTGCAGAACGGCGATCTCGCGCCGGCTGAGATCGATGCGCGGCGGCAGGTTCGCATCGCTCCTGCGTCGCGCGAGGAAGGTGCTGAACAGCTGCATGCCTCTGGACATGTCGTCCAGGCAACCGCCTCCGGGAGCGGCGAGTGCGAAGCCGAACCCGCGCCGGGAAGGATCCACGACGTCGAACGGGACGACGGCCATCTCCTCCCCGTCGACGCCGCCCAGGTGGCCGTGAAGCCGTACGCAGGACGCCTCGCCCAGGTCCGCATCGGCGACGATCCGCCATTTCATCGGGGATTTCGCCCGCCACGTCCGAGAGATCAGGCGGAAGAACCGGTCACCGGGATCGTCGGCGTAGCCGCCCTTCCTCGTGTCAGGCGACGAGGAGGCGAGGATGCCGAGCGTATGGCCACCCTCCCCCGTCCGCCTCATCTCGCCGACCGCCCAGGCGCGGTAGCCGGCCAGCTCCGCAAGCTGCGTGAAGAGGACGGAGAACGCGGCGGCGTCCGTTTCGGCCTGAAGACGCGAAGCGAGATCCTCGAAGGCTGCCTGATCCATGCGCCGCGATCCGATCGGCGCCCCGGAATTGCGGCGCTTCCTCCTTGCGGCCCGGATGCCCCGGCCGGGCTTGTCGCCCAGCGCTAATGGATGAAGGAAGCGAAAGGTTTCATCTCGGATCGTTCCTTCGTCAGGCGGCCATCGGCACGGCCGATCCGAAGGCGGTTTCCGCGAGGCTTCCTGCGATGGACTGCGCGAGCAACGGCGGAACGGCATTGCCGATCTGACGGAAGGCGTTGTTCATCGTCCCTTCGAAACGGAATGCATCCGGGAAGGATTGAAGCCGGGCGGCCTCGCGGACCGAAAGCACCCTCCCCTGTTCTCCGTCGTAGTGGATCTGGCTGTAGCCGTCCTTGCCGAGGTGCGCGAGAAGGGTGCGCGTCGGTCGGTCGGCGACCATCTTCCACCACCTGTTGGGGAAGGTGTGCGGCGGATGGGGCGGCACGATCCCGGATCTCAGAGCGGAAATGGCGGCCTCGTCCGGCGACGAACCACGTTGCCGCAGCGCTTCGAGCCTCGATGCGAGCAGACCCTCCGCGATCGCGTGGGCAGCCGGATATTCCGTCCCGGGTTCCATGAGCGAGCAGAGGATCGCGTCGCGGCCGAGGGCACGCGTGACGTGGCCTGTAGCCCCTTCTCCACCACGCCAGCTCCTCAGGCCGGCGGCATAGTCCGAAGGGTGCACCCCCTCCCTGTAGGGCGTCGGGCTCCCGGTGTTCCGCCGCCCCTTCCTTGCGCCTGCCGCCATCGAGCCGTTCAGAGCGGGCAGATCGGCGATCGCTTCCGAAACCGTGCGGGCCGGCGGAAGACCGGAGATCGGGTGCACCGGCTGCACGAAGAAGCGGGACGAGGCGGCGCCGGTGCCGCTGATCGCGACGTGACGGGAATGGAGATAGCCCCGCGGCAGTGCGTGGCAGTGCGTGGGTGCCGGGAATGCGGGTTCGACGCCGAGATCGCGCCGGAAGGCCAGGAGGAAGGCCCTGTCGCGGATCTGCGGCACGCCGTGGTGGACGGCGTTCAGGATCGTGTAGCGCGGTAGGTAGCCGAGCGAGATCAGAATCTCCGAGGTTTCCTCCATCACGTTGCGGCCGCCGAAACTGAGGCTGTCGATGACGTTCTCCATCGCCACCGCCTCCGGACGGATCGCCTCGACGAAGCGGAGCCAATGCCTGAACAGCATCACGCGGGGATCGTCGAGATGTGCCTTCTCCCGGGCCGCCACGCTCCGCAGCTTCGCCCTGCCCACCCGGGCATAGGCTTGGCAGGGCGGGCCGCCGATCAGGACCCGGAACGGCGCGCCGGCCAGTGCGGTCGCCACCTCGTCGGGGTCGACCCGGGTGACGTCGCAGAAGTGGGCCGCACCGGGGAAGTTCGCCGCATGGGTGGAACGGGCGCTCGGATCGAGCTCGACCGAAGCGGCGATGCGGAAGCCGGCGTTCTCGAAGCCGAGCGAAAAGCCTCCGCAGCCCGAAAACAGGTCGACGACCGCTGGAGCACCGGAGCGCTCGATCCTGGGATCCATTCCTTGCATCCAACCAGACTGAAGGAATGAAACGTCAAGATCAACTGGCGTTCGGCCGATCTCCGTTCCTTCCATGCCGCTCCGAGTTCCGGCTCGATCTGGCGGCATGTTCGACGCAGTAGGTCTGCCCCCGGCCTGTCGCTCCCAGGCAGAATCTGAACCCTTCGACCTTGGGATCCCCGACCGGCCAATGGCACATGTCGGTCTTCAACGAGAGGATCGGATGCTCGGTCCTGGCCGGGAAGGTTCGGGCGCCCCGCGCATCGGCGGGCCTCGGCGCCGATCCCGGCCTGTTCGAAGGGCGACGACGTTCGAACCCCAGACGATAGGCCTTCCCCACGATCGCGTTCCTCGTGACCCCGAAGGCATCGGCGATCTTCCGCGTCGGGAGGCCATCGTTCCACAGCGCTCTGAACCTGGCGATCCGGTCCTCTGTCCAATCCATGGGGCCCTCTTCGAGGATGCACATTCCCGGCGGTCGGCGCGTCCGAAAGCCGGGAGTCCAGGTTAGGAAGCCGTCTCGCCACGCGCCAGGGAAGGAGTGGGCTTGCGCGTCCGCGGTTTCGAACCGAGACTCGGCCCAGCGAAGGAGTGCCCGATGCTCAGATCCCTTTTCGCCGCAGCTGTTCTGACGGCGGTCGCGGCGGACGTTCAAGCCCAGACCACGTACTACGTCCCGAACGGCGCCGTCCCGGGCTACAACCCGTACCGGCCCGCCGGCACGCCGATCGGTTCCGTGCCCGGCGCGACGCCCTACGGTGGGGTTGCCTCGGTCGCCACCGCCCCTCCGGGAGTCATCGTCCCGGGTCAGAGCTACCTCCGGACCTCGCCTTCGGATCCGTTCGGCCTGGGCAACAACACGACACGGGATTTCCAGACGGCCACGCCGCAGGCGCAACCCGATCGGGAGAAGGACATCCGTCCGACCGCGCCGACCGTCTCCGGCGTCCAGAGCGTGCCGACCCAGACCAACGTCGTCCAGCAGAACAGGTCCGGTGCGCCCGTCGATCCGAAGGGGCTGATCATCGAAGGGCCGGCGACCGTCATCGACGGGGATACCCTGACGGTCGGGCAGAGGCTCATCACCCTGTTCGGTGCCGATGCTCCGGAACTGTCGCAGATCTGCGCCGCGCAGGCTTCCGGCTGGCGGTGCGGGGAGAAGGCGAGGGAGCGTCTAACCGCACTGGTCGACGGTAAGCGTCTCCGGTGCGTCGGGCAGATCCAGGCCGGCGATGCGATCTCCTCCATCTGCGGAACGGTGGATGGCGTCGATCCCGCCGACATCCTCGTCCAGGAAGGGCTGGCCGTAGTCCCGAAGGCCGTGTCGACCCGGTATGTGGCTCAGGAGTCCGAGGCCCGGCTGGGGCGGAGGGGTGTCTGGGTGGGTTCTTTCGAGATGCCCTGGGATTTCCGGCGAAAGGCTCAGAGGCGTCCGGCGGTGGGGCAGCGTTGAAGCAACGACGCGGATCTATCGGCTACGAAACGCCGAAAAAACCCCGCTAGGGTCGTCGTTGCTTTGGAACCCGATTTTCGGGGATCGGGGCGGCCCTCGCCCTTCTATAAGATTCGCATCCGAATCCCGTTTCGCAAACCATTGATCGAATTGAGGAATTCCGTTCTCTAATTTGCCTATTGTCTACGAAACCGATGGCTAATGTCTACGGATCGTACGGCTTGGGTCCGGATGGCCCTCCGAGCAACGACTACGAAACCGTACCCTAAAGGCACCTCTTTTCGCACTTGCCGTTGCCTTTAGGGTAGACGATAGTGGCTCGAAACGGAGACAGCCATGCCATCCATTCCTTCGACGCGGATAGCCCGCGCGACGCCGAGCTACGACCGGACGTTCCGCAAGGCGATCGAGGCCGTGACGGCCAAGCCGCAGACGGCCCTGCAGATCGTCGACCACAAGCTCTTCGACTACCTGCTCTACGTCGCCCACGATGCTCTCACGCACCGCCCCGTGCATTCCGTGCCGGTCCGGGATTGCCTGAAGTACATCGGCGGCGGCTATCGCGTCGCCGACCTCGAGGATTCTCTCCTTCGCCTCGGCGGAGTGAACGTCGAGATCCGCTACAAGGACGAAGGACAGGATCACCTCGCCATCGTGCATTTCCTGTCGGCCGACCTGTGTCGTGCCGAGAACGGCGAGCTGCGCTACGCCTTCGATCCGATCATGCTGACGTTCCTCAATCAGCCGAACATCTACGCGGCCATCAACCTGATGCACGCGCGCTCCTTCCGGAGGATCGGGGCCAAGCGCCTGTACGAGCACGCGTTGCTCTACGTGAAGCGCTATCATCCCGTCTGGAAGGTGTCGCTTGAGGAGCTGCGGCAGATCTGCGAAGTGGGGGACGCCTATCCGCGCTACAGCAACTTCCGACGCAAGATCCTCGAGCCGGCCGTCGAAGAGGTCAATCAGATAGCCGGTTTCGTGCTCGACTTCGAACAGATCACGGCCGGGGACATCAAGACCATCACGCACATCCAGTTCAAACCACGGCTCAAGACGAAGCAGGAGCTCGACCACCTTCGGCCGGGGATCCAGCTTGCCGGCTCGCGCAAGGTTCGGGATGCCCAGACCACCGATATCTTCGACGGGCGCAGCGACGATCAGCGGCGGGGCCGTTTCGTGCTCTATGCCGAGACGCGCGATCTCGCGGCCCTGCTGCTCGAGAAGTACGGCGTCGATCGGGAGTCCATCGATTTCGACGAGTATCAGACCCTCTGGGAGCAGAGCCTCGTCGGCGCCGATGCGGTCCGTGATCCGCACAACGAGTTTCTCCTCTGGCTCGACGTGCACATGAAGAGGCAGCACAACCCGGCCCTGGACCGCGTCGACGGCGGCGTCGTCGCCCGGTTCATCAAGAAGCGCTGAGGAGTCGCAGATGAACCGGAAGAAGGTTTCCCCTACGGGGGGCGCGCCGACCTCCCGTGGCGAGAGCGCCCGCTTCGCGACGCTGCAGGACATCGAACGCGAGAGCGACCGCGTGGTCGACAGCATCCTTCGCGCCGTCGAGGTCTACGACGTCTCGCAGGACACCCTCGCGCGTTGCGCGTTGCACGCCCAGGCATGCGGCTTCGCCGACCGGGACTTCGTCGTCGGCAGGCACAAGGACTGGTACTCCGAGGTCGAGGCCATCCGCGCATCCGCAGGCGGCGGTCCCTACCACGCGCGGGTCGCCGAAGCGCGCCGCGACCCGGATGCGGCGTTCCTGCAATGGTTCGAGGACCACGTCCGGCGCGACGACTACTACCTGACGCGCATCGTGCCCGGAGCCGCGCGCAACGAAGCCGCCCGGATCCTCGGCGACGCTTGGCACGCGAACCGCTTCCACCGCATCGTATGGCCGCGCGAGATCGCCCTCGCCCGGGTCATGCGCATGGGACGCCAGAAGCAGAAGGCGGTGCTGGCCCAGATCTTCCTGGCACAGGCGAGGGAGCAGCCGGTGATGGCGTACGCGGGGATCGCCCGGCTGTACGCGGAAAACCCTGGCACCGAGTTGGACGCCGATTTCGCAGGCGCGGACGCGGCCGGTCCCGACGATCTCACGGTAGCCGCCCTCGCCGCCTCCGAAGAGGGGCCGGCCGGCGTCGAGATCGATTTCGACCTGCTCCTGGCCTCGGATCCCCTCTGGCTTCGCTGGATCCTCGCCGAGGAGGGGGACGTCAGCGGTCAGATCAATCGTCTGCCGCGCGAGGAGTTCGGCGAGCTCGTCCGGGTCTCCCGCCAGGAGGCTCTGGCCGAACAGAAGGAAGAGACCCGCCGACGTTTCACCGCACACCTGCGGGACGACGAGAGCCGCCGAGGCCCCTGGCTCGACGTCTCGTTCCTGACAAGGGCCAAGGCGCTCGGCTACTCTCCCAACCAGTACGTCGCGGCCTTCGAGCGCCTCCTGCGTCACCGGATCGGTTCGACTCCCGCCCTCGACACTCAGATCGACGGACAGGATCCGGGCAGCCTCCTCGTCTCCTGGCTCGAGGCCCTGTCGAAGGACAAGCCCGAGCCGGAGCCGCCTTGCGAGCGCGGCATGATGTTCGCCCGGATCGACGTCGACGGCGTCGATCCGGGTTGGATGGAGGATCGCCTGCCGTCCTCCTGGCGGCTGTTCGATCACGCGAGATGGGACAGGATGACCCGCTGGCGCCGGCAGATCGCCGACAACAAGCGGGAGGTGCCCCTCGATCTGGCGGTCGACTACGCCTTCTTCCTCCTGGACGACGTCCGGCGTCATCCCGTCCCCGACGAGACGGTCGCCGTCGATCGGGAGGACGTCCACTACGCGGATTAGGAAGGATCCGGGGCCTTCGTTGACGGGTCCCGAAAGCCGGGCTAGCGTTTTCCATTCCTTCGGTGTGGAAGGCCATGGAACCGCGTTCCGATCTCGACGACAGGGCTGCGGCCGCGTTCGTCGACGTGCTCTCGATCTTCGCTCTCGTCGGCGTGTGGAGCTTCGGCTTCGCCGCCGCGGGGGCGTCGTCGCGCGCGGGCCAGGCCGTGTCCGAGGTGGCCGTCTACGTCGGTGCCTTCCTGCTGCTGCCTCCAGCTTTCGAGAGCCGCCTGGGCGCGACGCCCGGAAAGCTGCTCTGCGGTCTGCGGGTCGTGGCGCAGGACGGTCGGCCGCCGCGTGCCTGGGCGGCCTTCTCCAGGAACTTCCTCAAGTTCGGTCTGGCGCCTCTCGTACTGACCGCGGTCGTGCGGAACAGGCCCGGGCGGCACGACCTAATGGCGGGTACCCGCGTGATCCAGCTGCGATCGGGAAGCGAAGCATGAGCGCGTTCATCGCCAACGACCGCGGTCAGCGCGGCATCGGCCTGCAGGACGCGGTCCGCGTCCTGGCGGAGATGGAGCAGGGGTCCCCCCTCGCCGATCTGATCGTCCATTGCCTGCTCGCTTCCCGCGAGCCGTGCGAGAGCGTGGATTTCGACGTCCTCTCCGCGATGACGTGGCTTCTCCCGATGGTCCCCGGCTACACCACGTCTCCGGTGCATGCCCGCGGCCTGGCGATCCGCCGAGGAGTGCGCATCGACGTCCGGGCCACGCCCGCAGGGTGGTCCTCGGTCGGCTGGATGCCCGACGCGGGCCGGGAAGCCGGCGCCGTCGAGGTCGGGGGCGCCTCGGAAGCCTTGTCCCTGTGCGCGTGCACGGCGGCCATCCACGTCCGCCGGTCGCAGCCGGCCGCCGCCTGAACCGAACCGGCCCTTGTCTCTAGCGTCGGTCGGCTCCAAGCTCCGACGTGAAGGAACGAGGATCGCCGCGATGGACCTCCAAAGCACCAGTCCGCCTCAGGAGACGTTCCCGGGCGAAACGTTCGTCGAGCTCGAAGGCAGAACGCTCCCGGTCGAATTCCGTCCGGTCGAAGCGAACCCGCTCTGGATCGGCGATCCGGCCGATGCGATCCCGCTGTTCCATTGGGTCTGCCGGCTAGGCGGTTCCGATCCGATCGAGTTCCACCATACCCAATCCTGGCCGGACTTCGACGCCGCGACCGCTGTCGGCTGCCTGATCGCCGATGCCGACGACGCCCGGGCCGCCGGCAACTTCCCCGACTGGTCGCGCCTCTGCGGCTACGATCCGGAGAACGACGGCAGCGAGCACTCTTCGCGGCTCGCCCGCTCCTACGAGGCCATGCTGGGCTACATCCGGCAGGTCGACGCGCTGCGGGACCCCGAATCCGACGCGCCTTCCTTCACCATGTCGGCCGCCTGATCGGAGGATCCGCGATGTCCGCCAAGCTTCCGGTCGTTCCGGCCTCCTTCTCGACCTCCGACGAGTCCGCCTGCGCCGTGCTGGATGCCAGCGTGCTGATCGAAGACCCGCTGTTCGACGCCGACACCTTCGCGAAGCTGGCCCGCGACGGATTTGCCGGCCCGGCGGTCGGACATGTCCTGATGGACCACTTCGTCTCGCGGCGCGGAGACGAGCAGGCGATGCGCGTTCTCGCCAAGTCATGCGAGAGCGGCGTAAGCGTCCGGGGTCGCATCCTCTCGGGAGACTTCGTGAGGCTGGTGGTCCGAAACCGGCCCGACGTCTACGAGGCCTTCTCGCAGACCTACTCGGACGACCCGGTCCTGAGCGCCTACTGCGCGCCGCGTCCGGACCTCTCGGCCATCAATCCGCCGACCGGTTGACGGAAGCGACCACGCGCCGGGACGGCCTGAAGACGACGCCACGCCGCGCGGGCACTTCGATGTCCCGGCCGTCCCGCGGGTCCTTTCGCCGCCGCGGCGGCCGCTCGCGGACCTCGAACGTACCGAAACCGGCAAGCTTGACGCTCTCGCCGGCCTCGAGCCGTTCGGCCACCAGCGACAGCGCGCCACGCAGCATGCGGGTCGCCTCCTCGGTGCGTGTCCCGAGACGTTCCGCCAGGATTGCTTCGAGCTGAGCGAGTGTCATGTGGCGCGTCGGAGAGGTCGTCCTCGGAACAATCCGACCGGTTTCGCAGGTCGTCAACCGTAAACGAAGGAACGGTACGGCCTTCGACGGACGGGACTTGCGGCCCGTCGACATCCGTTGCAGGCTCCGCCGCCATGAACGCCCATAGCCCCGTTCCTTCACGATTTCGAAGCCAGGAACCCGTCCGCACGGCGCCTCCCGTCTATGCAGGCGAGGCGCTCCTCGTGACCTGGGGACACACAGCGAAGAGCGGAATGACGGTGACCTTCTCCCTGAAGGACGTCCACGATCTCGGTGTCCACCCCTTCAAGGGCATGCCCTGGGGACCGGGAGGTCAGCGGCTGCGGGTGGCCGTGGCCCAGGCCGAGGACGAGAACGAGCAGCCGGAAGTGCGGGCCAAGCCCGTCTACGAGGGCGAGGCGATGCTGACGCGCTGGGCCGACGATTGCGCGTTGGGCATGATGATCCGTTTGCTGATCGACAAGGGACCGGACGGCACCCGGGGGACGCACCCGTTCGACGGTCTGCAGGCCGGGACGAAGGACGGGCTGGTCCTGACGCTCGCCGTGTGGGCGATCGCCGACGACGAGCGCGTTCTCGACCCGAGGTTCATGCCCCGCCGGCGCCCGTTCCACACTCTCAATCCGACCCAGCAGGCCCAGATCCTTTGCAGGGACGCCCGGTTCGCGGCGTGGCTGCGCACGAACCTGACGCGCCTTCTCGACGAACCCGATCTCCGTTTCGGGCTCGACGGACTCTCGGGCTACGAACTCGCGTCCGAGGTCGTGAGGCGCTACTGCGGGGTCGCGAGCCGGTCGGAGTTGAAGAGCGACACCGCCGCCGGCGAACGCGCACGCGGCCGGATGCGCCAGTTGATGCGCGGCTACGACGAGGCCGTCTTCGGTCCTGCCGCCGTCCGCTGAGACGCCACGGGCGTTTTTCGTCGCCTCCCGCTACGATCGCCGATCACAACCCGAGCCACGGGGCGAGGTCGCTCGAGATGGAAGTCGCGCGTTCCAGACGCGAACTGGGATTCTGGGAGACCGTTCCGCCCGAGAAACGCTGGGCCGAGACGCGACGCAGGATCGAGGCCGGCTTGGCGGAGGTGTTCCGCCCGGATCGCGACCGCGTGGTCTTCACGCCGGAGCGCCTTCCCGTTCGTCCGCAGCAGCCGAACGGCTCGGACTGACGCACCCGGGATACGCTTCCTCGAAGGAACGGAAGCATCGCCAACAAATTGTTGACGCGTTTCCGGGTCCGACACATAGTCGGCCTCGGTAGGGCTGCATTCATTCCTTCAACGCGACTTCGAGCCGTGTCCGTTCCTTTCCAGAGCGGGGCGCTCGGGGCTGGACAAGCACAGGTCGAGGTTCACCCAGCCGGAAACAAGCGGAATGACGCCCTCGGAAAAGATGACCCGGGACGACTTCTTCGAGTGGTGCGGCCGCCGCGGCCTCTCCATGCCCGGCCAGATCTCCGTCGTGATCGGTGTGTCTCCGCAGACCGTGCGGAACTGGCGCAAGGACCAGGGCGAGGTGAAGTACTGGGTCACCCTCGCCTGCGAAGGCTACGACGCCATCGTCGAGGCCAAGCTCGGACCCGTTCCGCAGATCCCGCGCATGTCGGTCACCGCCTTCGAGAACTGGAAGACGCGCTGCAATCTGCGCACCGACGACGAGGTCGCCGAGGTCTTCCGGCTCACCAAGCAGGCCATCCACAACTGGATCAACAGAGGGCATTTCCCCGACTGGCTGATGCTCGCGTGCCTCGGTTTCGAGTGGCGTCTGAAGCGCCGCGACTCCGAAGCGCCGGCCGTCGACGGACGGGGTGCGGACACAACCCGGTCGGCGGCGCCGATCGCAAACGATCCTTCCATCGAGGCGGACCAGCCATGAGACATCCATTCCTTCTCGTCGCGGCCGCTCTCGCGCTGTCCGCGGCTCATCCCGCGGCCGCCCAGAACGTGGACGGCTTCGGTCGGGACATTCCTTTCTCCCTGGCGGTGAAGCAGATCGCGCCGGCGGGCGCCAAGATCAGCTACGGGAACGGCGTCGACGCCCGCGAGCGCGTGACTTGGGAAGGCGGCGACGACTGGCACCGGGTGCTCGATGCGGTCGCCACCAGCCGCGGGTACGTCGTGACCTACGCCGGCCGTAGCGTCCGCATCACCCGGCAGGGCGATCCGAACCCGCCGATCGAGCCGGCACGCGCCGTCCAGCAGGCCGCGGCGGCCGGTCGGGGCGGGATCGTGTTCGTCCCCTACCGGGGTCCGGGCGACGCGCCGCCCCCAGGTGCTGGCCCGGGCCCCGCCCCGGCGGCCGGTGTCGGCTGGAAGCCCTACGGCACCGCTCCCGCGCCGATCGCCGCGCCAGCCGCTTGGCGCGCGGAGAAGGACGTGAGCCTGCGCGGCATCCTTGAAGGATGGGGCGCGCGCGCGGGCTGGAGCGTCGTCTGGAAGTCCCAGTACGAGTACCGGCTCCAGGCCGGCGCTCAGTTCGCTGGCGACTTCGTGCAGGCGTCCGGGGAACTGATCCGCTCCGTGGGCGAGGTGCAGCCCCGCCTGAACGTCACCTTCTTCAAGGGCAACCGGGTCCTCGTCGTGTCGAACGACGGGTCCGCTGTCGCCGAATAGCATCCGGAGCCCTTCGCCATGTCCCGCGCCCGTTCCTTCGTCGCCATCGCCTTGGCGGCCAGCACCGCACTCGGAGGCTGCGACGCCTCACGCAAGGCGGACCACGACATCCTCCTGAACTCGAGCCGCGCCGACGATCTCAAGCGTCAGGCCGACCGGCCGATGCCGGCCGCCGACAGCTCGCAGCTGCGCGTCCGCGACTCCGCTTACGTTGGCGCGAAGGTCGCCGCTATGGATTATGGCGATCCCCTGCCCACCCGCTTCGAAAATCCAAACGGGATCACATTGAAGCGGGCAGCGCCAATGAGGCTGACCCAGATCGCAGCCGCACTTACCGAAGCCACGAAAATGCCCTTTGTTGTCGCTCCGGAAGAAGTCACCGGTTCGGGCGCAGCGGCTGTTGGGTCAGTTAACAACGCTATCGGTGCCCAGGCCAATGCCGCAGCCGCGGCCGCCAATGGAGCAGCCGGCGGAGGCGTAGGTTCCGTCTATAATCAAGCGGATCTCGCACCTGCTTTGGCCGCCCTCTCTGGGCCTGGAAGTCCCGGCATGCCGGTCGGCGGTGCCGGACCGCTGATCCGGTTCTCGGAGGTCGTTCCGAGCGAGATGCGGGTCGACTACACAGGTCGACTATCTGAGTTTCTCGATATCGTGGCGACGCACTTCAACCAGTCCTGGCAACACAGAAACGGTCGGATTGTCTTCTCGAAGTTGATCACCCGCACCTTCGAACTTCCGGCGCTTCCTGGTGCACAGGATCTCGAATTCAATCTCACCAGCGGCAATGGCAGCCAGTCTGGCGGTGGCGGCAGTGGACAAGCCACGGCGGGCAAACTCGATCAAACCGCTACGATTAAGTCGGCCGTAGACCTCTGGAAAGAAATCAAGGAAACGTTGGCGTCTATCGTTGGGCCTTACGGTCGTTTCGAAATCTCTCCGGCGACCGGCACCATCACGGTCACTGCGGCCCCGAACTTGGTTCAGCGGGTGCAGGACTATGCGGACATCATGAAGAAGCGGATGAGCGGCCAAGTTGCGCTGTCCATCCAGGTCTTGAACGTAGCCCTCTCCGACAGCGATAGCTTCGACAACAACGTCGCGACGCTGTTCACCGGCAGCTCCAAGGGGGCGTTCGCGCTCGGACGCAAATCGTCTGGCTTCAGCGCCACGGATCCGCGTGGCAGCACGATCGGCAACCTGAACAGCCAGACCCCTTCGCTCGGCTACGCAATTTTGGATCCGACCAGCCCGTTCGCATCCAGCCAGGGTGCCATCGACGCGCTGTCCCAGCGCGGAGACGTGTCTGTCGTGACTTCAGCATCGCTGACAACCGTCAACGGTTCGCCGATACCGTTGCAAGTTGTCAACAAGCGCAATTACGTAAAGAGCGTCACCAACACGCAGGGCGTCGGGATCTCTCAAGGTGCTGCCTCAACTACGGTTCAAACCGATACGATCTCTACCGGCTTCAATCTTCAGATGGTTCCGAGAATTCTGCATGACGGAAGCCTTCTACTGCAGTATGGCATGAACATCTCCGAGCTTGTCGGCAGCGAAAATGGTTTTGATACCTTCACATCCGGTGGCACTACCGTTCAGCTGCCGAATGTGAACCAGCGCAATTTTGTGCAGCAGTCGATTGTCCCTAATCGATCGACCCTCGTACTCGCGGGCTTCGAGACAACTCGCAATGCGAGCAACAAGTCTGGTGTAGGCGACCCGAGGAACTGGCTCCTCTCGGGCGGTCGCAGTGCGTCCAACCGGCGTGAGGTCGTCGTGATCCTGATCACCCCTACTCTGCTCGACGTCGGCAAGGCGACGCAGCAGGCCAACGCGCTGCGGTGAGGTAGCAATGGCCCCCACTGCGAACAGGAAGCCGAAGCGGGATTCCGGCTTCGGCGTCGATGCGGTTCCGGATGCTCCGGGATCTGTCGACGTCGGCACGGTTACCGCAGCCGGGCGTGAGTGGGCGGTCGGCCTGCTCTGGCAGAACGTCGACAACACGTCCAAGGCCGTGGCCGAAGCGAAGGCCATGGCGCAGAACAGCGTCGAGGGCGACTTCTACCTCATCCGGTCCGAGGGAACCCACCAGTACGCGGTGGGCTGGCGGGCCGCCGGCCAGAAGGCCGGCATGCCGTCCCTCGCCGCGACGCTCGGCGAAGGTCGCGACAATCTCATCGGCGTCTTCCCCGTCAAGAGCGGCTACTACTTCGTGGCCATCCGCGACGGCGGCATCCTCGCGACCTGCGACAAGTTCATCGCGGATAAGCGCGACGCGATGGACGCCTTCAACAACATCTACGGCAACGCCGCAGGATGGACCGAGGCCTTCGCGCCGGCCGAGTTCCGCTTCCCGGACACCCGGGAGGTCCCTCTCGACACGCTGCTCGGCAAGAAGGTCGGTCCCAAGCTCGTGGACGTCCGGCGCGCCGGCGCGACCGTCAAGCTTCTCGGCATCCTGCTGATCGGCGCCGCCATCGTCGGCGGCGGCCTGTACTACTGGAGCTACCTGAAGAACCAGGAGTATCAGGCGGAACTGGCTCGTCTGCGCTCCGCCGCCGTCCAGAAGCTACCGGGCAAGGCGGCGGAACCTCCCCCTCCTCCGCCATGGGACGGGCAGGCGTACGCCGCGGATTTCATCCGCTCGTGCGTCGACGAGATCGCCCGCTATCCGTTCGCAGTTGCCGGCTGGAAGCCGACGGCCGTGACCTGCACGCCTTCGGGCGCGAACGTCCAGGTCCAGGCCTCGATGGATCGGGAGGGCGTGCTGTCCTCGGCCAACTGGATCGGGGCGAGCATCAAGACGGCCGATTTCCAGCCCTCCATCTCGCGTCCGTCGGCCGACAAGGCGGTCGCCTCCTGGCCGGGCAGGCCGCAGCGGCGGATGCTGGCGGATCTGAAGACCGAGCGGATCGCCAGGGTCCAGAGCTTTCTCGCCTCCCAGTTCGAGGAGACGATGACGAAGCTCGACATCACGCCGGCTTCCCAGAACGAGTTCTACATCAGCACGAAGTTCGCGTTCCGTAGTCAGCTCGATCCGCGCGAGTTCATCTTCATCCTCGACAAGGTCCCGGGGATGACGATGCAGAAGATCTCCTACGAGTACGCCGCCAACAATTTGGCCGGCCAGTGGATCGTCGAAGGGTCGTTCCACGAGGCCAAGCCCGTCCCCGAGGGCGGTGGCGCCCGACGCAAGCCCGGTCCCCCGGCCGCCCAGAACATGCAGAAGAGGTCCTAGGCCATGCGCACGCTCGCCGTCATCGCCCTCGCGCTCCTGTCGTCGGCTTCCGCCTACGCCCAGAGCCAGCAGATCCAGCTGCCGCCCGTCGGCGGCGCACCGTCCGCCTCCGTCGGGCTGCCCCAGGCCCCCGATCTCGGGGCGCCGGCGCAGCAGTCCGGCCTACCGGGCGGCGGCCCCGCGCAGCACGGCCCCTATGGTCAACCCGGCATCGTGCCGGTGGCCGTTTCGGCGCCGCAGCCGTCGATCGCTCCCGCGCCGCAGCCCGGTTTCCAGCCGCAGGGCGGGCCCGTAACGACTGCGCTTCCGCCCGGTCCCGTCGTTCAGCCCGGCCCGACGGGACTGGGCGAAGGCGAGGCTCCGTCCGGCCAGATCCAGCAGAAGCTCGAAGCCCTCCGGGTCCGGGCCGAGGAACGCCTCGGGCAGCTCGACAACGCCGCTCCGATCGTCTCCGGCAGCCAGCTTCAGCAGATGCAACAGCGGCAGCTGCGCATCCGCGACACGCTCATGATGCTCCAGGAGGCCAAGGCCCTGGGCGACATCATGAAGCAGCTCGACGACATGGGCGGAAGCGGCGCCGCCAAGACCGGGCCCGCGCCGAGCGAGGAGGATACGAAGCGCAAGATCGACGAGGCCGTGCAGCAGGCGCTCGCCCAGAAGAAGCTCGAGGAGGACAATGCTCCGAAGCCGCTCGTGGCGTCGGTCCACGGCAGTGGCGGCTCGCTCAGGGCCGTGGTGCTCGTCCCCTACGTCGGCCAGTTCACGGTCCGTCAGGGCAGCGGCCTGCCCGGCGGGTTGAAGGTGGTCTCGATCTCCGAAGCCGGCGTGACGGTCGTGAAGGACGGCAAGCGCATTCCGCTCGCCTTCGGCACGGAGGTTCCGCGGATCCAGCCGGCATCCGCCGTCGGGGGTCTGCCCGTCGGCAACACGTCGCTCGGCCGGACCGTGCAGATGCCGATCGGAGCTTCGCCTCTTCCCATGGGCGGCCTGGGCGCGCGCTGAGGCCTCTGCGGACGTCTCCACCAGAGCGAGGGCCACCATGGCGATAGTAGACCAGATCATGTCGATGATCGGTCTCGGCTCCAAGCCCGAGACGGCGAAGCCGCGTGCTCCGCGTCCCGCGGTAGGTCAGGCCCAATCGCGTCCGCGCCGGGGAGCGGCAACTCCCAAACCGGCGCAGAGGCAGGCGGTCCGCACCCGCGAGGACGAACGGTCCCCCTCGCGGCAGGAGAAGCCGGCGTCTGTCGGGGGCAGCCTGCTCCCGGCGCCGACCGGAACGGAACTCGACCATTTCGGGACCGACGTCCGCTCGCCGGCGGCCCTGGACGCCCAGCGCTTCATCGATCCCGGCCGGAAGGTGACGATCCCCAACCCTGCGGTTGCGGACCAGCGGGTCGTCCAGCAGATTCTGTCGTACGTCGGCGCGGTCCTGACGGCGCCCGGCGGCGTCATCAAGACGACAGAGGAGCAGCGCAGCCACTGCGCCGTCCTCGAGAACGGCTATCTGCTCGTTCCCCGAACGGATTCGATCAACCAGCACGTCATGGCGGTGCGGGCGCTGATCGCCCGTCTCGGGGTCAGCATCGAGCATGTCTGGCTCGTCGACCTGGACCTCATCCGCAAGGTCTACGACCTCCACGACCGCCGCACCCGCGACCTGGTCGTGGGCGGCGACGACCAGCTCAAGATGCAGCGGGCCTTCGTCGATCTGGTGAAGAGGGCGGCCCAGATCCGCGCCTCCGACATCGACATGATCGTCAATCGCGATCAGGCGACCGTGCGCCTCCGCGTCCAGGGCGTGATCCAGGAGATCGCGCAGCTGACCCCGCAATACGCCCACCAGCTCGCCTCGGCCGCCTTCGCCATGGCGGGGGTCAGCGACGTGAACTACCGCCTGACGGACTTCCAGGGCGCCCAGGTGAGCGACGTCAAGCACGGCATGTCGCTGCCGCTGGAGGTGCAGTCGCTCCGCCTGCAGTTCAACCCGATCGCCGGCATGGGCCGGCACATGGTGACCCGCCTGCTCTACGCGGAGCAGGACGGGTCGGACCGTGACGTCGACGAGCTCGGCTACGAGGACTTCCAGATCCGCGACATCCGTC
Organism: uncultured Methylobacterium sp.; assembly: GCA_963990595.1. Classification (GTDB taxonomy): domain Bacteria; phylum Pseudomonadota; class Alphaproteobacteria; order Rhizobiales; family Beijerinckiaceae; genus Methylobacterium. Next base: position 7,866 of record CAXDNE010000009.1, on the reverse strand, counting down.
TCCTACGCCAGATGTCGACCGGCATCATCGTCATCTCGGGGCCGACCGGGTCGGGCAAGTCGACGACCCTGCAGCGGGCGTTGCGGACCCTCTACCGGGAGAAGCGGGGCGAGATAAAGATCATCACGATCGAGGATCCGCCCGAGTACATCATCGAAGGCGCGATCCAGCTCGCGGTCATGAACGCGGACACCGACGCCGAGCGCGCGGAGGCCTTTCGGAAGGCGATCTCGGCCGCGCTCCGCTCCGATCCCGACGTCATCATGATCGGCGAGGTGCGCGACTCGGCGTCCGCCAAGCTCGCGTGCGAAGCCAGCATGACCGGCCACCAGGTCTGGTGCTCGCTCCACACGAACGACGCCGCGTCGATCCTCGACCGGCTGCGGGACAAGGGCCTGGAGGAGTACAAGATCTCCGACCCGTCGCTGTTCACGGGCCTGATCGCGCAGCGCCTCGTGCGCCAGCTCTGCCCCCACTGCAAGGTTCCGCTCGCCCGGTCGTGGAACCGCATCCACCAGGACATCCGCGACGAGCTGCGGATGATCTGCCAGTCCGCCGACGGTCTCGGCGACGTCCACGTGGCGAATCCCGACGGCTGCGACCACTGCCGCAGGAAGTCGCCGGGCTATCTCGGGCGCACGGTCGTCGCCGAGACGCTCCGTCCGGACGAGGATTTCATGATCCACATCCGGGCGCACAGGAAGCTCGAGGCGATCCGCTACTGGAAGCAGGAGCTCAAGGGCGTCACCATGCTCGAACACTCCATCGTCAAGATGCTGCGGGGACAGGTCGATCCGTCCGAGATCGCCCGGGTGGGTCCGTTCTTCCACTTCGACACGAAACGTGTCGCCGAACTCGCCCACATCATCTCTCCGCCGAGGAAGTCATGACCCTGGACGATCTCAACGAACGCTTCGTCCGGATCCAGTTCGGCAGCGCCCAGCGCGTGCGGCTGTACGAGAAGCTGATCGACCTCCTGCACAACAACATCAAGCTCACGGAGGCGCTCGACATCTGCTGGCAGCACGCCTCCTACGACGGACGCAAGCCCAAGCGCGTTGCGGCGATCGCGCTGGACACGTGGCGGGTCCGCGTCCGCGACGGCGTGAAGCTCGGCGACGCCATGCAGGGCTGGATTCCGGATTCGGACCGCATGGTGATCAAGGCGGGCGAGGAGGCCGGCAAGGTCGAGGAGGCGCTCCGCAACGCCCTCAAGATCCAGGAAGGAATGAGCAAGATCAAGAATGCGATCCGGGGCGGCGTCGCCTACCCGCTCGTGCTGATGGCGGCGGTCGTCGGCTTCCTCGTCATCTTCGGCGTCATGGTCGTACCTGCCTTCGACGAGGTCTATCCCCGCGCGAAATGGCAGGGCGCAGGCGCCTCGATGGCCGGCCTGTCGGACTTCGTCGACGTGTGGCTGATGCCGATCATCATCGCCTTCTTCGCGGCCGTCATCGTGAGCATCTGGTCGATGCCGAGATGGACCGGGCGCCTGCGGGTCTACGCCGACAAGGTCCCACCGTACTCGCTGTACCGCATGGCGGTGGGCGTCGGCTTCATGCTCACGGTCTCGGCGATGACGAAGGCCAACGTGACCTTCACCGACACGCTCCGGGCGCTCCTGAGGGACGCCAGCCCCTGGTACCGGGAGCGCTTGGCGCGCACGCTGCAGCTGATGAACAACGGCCGCAACCTCGGCGAGGCGCTCTACCAGGCGGGCCACGACTTCCCGGACGGCGAGGCGGTCCTCGATCTGCGAGCCTTCGCGGGCTTGGCGGGATTCGAGGTCCGCATGCAGAAGATGGGCGAGAAGTGGATCGAGCTCAGCGTCGCCCGGGTGCAGGCTCAAATGAAGTTCTTCCAGTACTTCGCCCTCGTCGCGATGGCCTTCGTGATCGGGTGGCTCGGTGCGGGCCTGCAGAGCGTCCTTTCGCAGATCCAGAGCGGAGTGCAGTGATGTCCGAAGGAACCGTGCCCGCACCTCGGACGCCTCCCCAGGACGTCTACGTGGCGGCCCGGCAGGCCGAGAGGAACACCTTTCGGCTGGCGCAGCTGGAATTCACCGACCTGTTCGTCTCCGAGGACGGCACGGCCTTCCTCAAGAACGTGACCGGCGCGGCCGGCGTGCTCGCGCAGATCCCGCGCGGCGTCGTCGAGGATCTCAACGACGTCATGCCGCTCGTGTTCGCACGTGGGCAGAAGCACAAGCACTTCGCCCTGGAGCACGACGGCGTCCGCTACCGCTGCGCGCGCATGAAGCACCAGGACAACACGACCTACGTCCTGCGCCGCGTTCCTTCGCCGGTACCCGGGTTCGGGACGCTCGGCCTGCCCAAGGTCGTCGTCCATACCTTCGCGAGCTACGCGAATTCCCGGAAGAAGGAAGGACTGATCCTGCTGGCCGGCGCCACCGGACAGGGCAAGACCACGACGGCGAGCTCGCTCCTGCAGGCCTTCGTCACCTTCTCGGGCGGTGTCGGCGTGACGGTCGAGGATCCGCCCGAACTCGGCCTCGAAGGCAAGATGGGCGCGAACGGGCGCTGCTATCAGATCACCGTCGAGGACGGCGTCTTCGGCCCCTACATCAAGGACGCGCTGCGGTGGTCGCCGAACTTCATCCTGATCGGCGAGGTGCGCGACTCGCAGGCGGCCTACGAGGCGATCCGTCTCGCCGTCTCGGGCCACCTCGTCATCACGACGATCCACGCGAACTCGCCCATCGGCGCGATCCAGTCGCTCATCAAGTACGCCTCGGTCCTCGAGAGCAAGGATCTGGTGCAGAGCATTCTTTCTGATAGCCTGTCGGCGGTGGTGCATCAGAAGCTCGAGCGCCATCCCGAGCACGGCATGATGCTGAGGGGCGAGTTCCTGTTCGTCGGCGACGACCCGGCCATCCGGACGAAGATCCGCGAAGGCAACATCTCGTCGCTGAAGCAGGAGCTCGAGGCGCAGAAGATCCTGATCGAACAGGGTCGCTCGCCCCTCCTCTCCTCGGACGAGCGGCGGCGTTGACGAAGGAACGGACGTGTACATCTTCTACGTCCTGCTGTTCCTGGCATCCATGTTCGCGATCGCCGACTGGCGAAGCGACGCGGCGGCGGCGACCGATCTGGCGCGCGCCGACGCGATCGCGACCCAGATGGCCTCGTACCATCAGCAGGTGCTCGCGTTCTGCCAGGACACCGCCTGCCCGGCCGGTCCGGTGGCCCCCGGCCTCGCCATGCCGTGGCACATGCGCGACGCGCCCATCTACGGCAACACCATCAGGAGCGTCTACGACGGGACGGGTCTCTACGTGACCTACTATGCCGGCATCGGCGCACCGATCGAGAAGGGACGGATCGCCGACGCCCTGGCGACCAGACTCAGCGGAGCCGTCAACGCCGGCCGGTACAACAGGGATGCGGGGCAGGTCCTCCGGAGCGTGTTCCGGACCGGGCCCCTGAGCGCCCTGCAGCAGATGTCGTTGAGCATTCCGCCCACGATCGGCGGCGCCGACCTGGAGGACGGTATTCCGATCGTCGCGACCAAGCTCGATGCGGCGGCTGCGGCCGGCGCTCCCTGAACACGAAATGGTCGGGACTTTCGCCGGAATCCGGTAGATGCTCGATCGAAGGCGCAGCCACAGCGGCATCCCCGACGCGAGGCCCAAAATGTCCATCCGTTCCTTCCGTCAGCCTCAGGGCATCCTCAAGCGGATCCGTCACCGCAAGCGGGGCCTGACGCTGCTCGAGGTCGCCGGTGCGCTCGGCATCGTCGCCGTCGCCGGCGTGGGCTTCGCCAACATGGCGGCGGACAGTCAGCTCGCGACGAAGGACAAGGCCACCGCGGTGCGCCTGAAGGAGGTGTCGGACGCCGCGGCGGCCTACGTCCGCGCGAACTATCCGCAGATCGTGGCGGTCGCGCCGCTGGACACGCCGATCTCGATCGGCGTCGCCGCGGGCGAGCCCACGCCGGGCGGCCTGCAGGATCTGCAGACCGCTGGATTCCTCGGCAGCAACTACCAGAACCGGAACCCCTACAACCAGCAGCACGCCGTCCAGGTCATCAAGCGCGCGCCCGCCGCAGCCGGCGCCCCCGAACGCCTGGAGGTGCTGGTCAACACCTACGGCGGCAACATGATCTCGGATCGGTCGCTGCCGCGCGTCGCCACGCTCGTCGGCGCCGAGGGCGGCTACATCCCCGTCGCCCAGGCCGCCTACAACGCCGCCAACGTGTCCCAGGGCACGATCATCGGTTCCTACGGCGGCTGGCGCGCGCCGGTGGCCAACTACGCGGCGGCGGGCGCCACGGCTCCCACGACCGGCCACATCGCGTCCACCCTCGGCTTCGACGGCAACTCGATCCTCGCGGACTTCCTCTACCGCTTCCAGGTTCCGGGCATGCCCGAAGCGAACAAGATGCACGCCAGCATCGACATGAGCGGGAACAACATCAACAACGTGTCCGTGATCACGGGTCAGGGCGGCAAGCTGTCCATCCAGGACGACCTGATCGTCAACCACGACATCGGTCTCGGAAACGACCTCTCGGTCGGAAGGAACGCCTCCGTCAACCAGGCCATGACCGTGAACGGCAACGGCCTCGCCGGCCAGACGAGCCTCAAGGTCAACCAGGGCGATCTCACCGTCTCGAACGGCAGCGCCGTCGTCAGCAAGGACGGCTCGATCGGCCGCGACCTCGACATCGGCCGCGACATCCGCGCGGCGGGCGTCGTCTACTCGGACATGTTCGCCTCGGAGAACGGCGTGAACTATTCCGTGTCGCCCGCGGCCACCACCACCCTGAGCACCCTTAATCCGGAGTTCCTCAACGCCGACACGCTGGTCTACGGGTCCGTGATCGGGAAGAGCATCTCGACGCCGAACCCGAACTCGGCCCAGGTCGCGAGCACGGTGAACTCGATCGCTGATCCGACGGCGCGCGCCAACTACCTCAAGAGCCTGTCCGCCTCCTACGACGCGGAGGTGCGGAGCAAGGCCGGAACCGGCGGCAACGCCATCCGCCTCGGCGAGCTGCTGCCCCGCTACGTCGCCCGCGGCCTGTACATCGTCTCCTCGACCGGCGACGTGCAGTCCTACGTGAACGGCGCACTGGCGGCGATCGGCGGCGGCGGCCGCGTCCCGCTGCCGTCCTACAAGGACCCTTCGAGCGGCGGATACGTCCCCGGTTGCGGAACGGGCGACGCCCAGATCTTCCTGTCCAAGATGGACGATTCCTACAGCCAGTGGCTCGGTCAGTATCTCGGCAAGAGCTACGGCCAGCCCGGCGTCTCGGCGTCCGGAACCGCCTGCGACCAGTACGGCTGCATGGGCGTCGACGTGCACGGGGCCGTCGACCAGGTCGTCGTGACCGACGTGACCCTGGGCACGCTCAACCTCGCTTCGACGGCGACCGTCACGTTCGGCGGCGACGCGTGGTACGTCGGCATCGGCGGCACGGCGACCGGCCTCAACGGCGCCGGCCAGCCGGTCCCGCGCACGGTGCTCGCCCAGACCTTCTGCCACTTCAACTTCGACGATGCGAAATACGGCGGCGCGGAGTACGGATTGCCGCATTGACGAGGAAACGGCCCGAGGACCATTCCTTCGCCGTGGAAATCGGAGAGGCGGATGCCGACCGCGCTGCTCGTCGAGGACGATCCCGACGTGATGTCGATCACCCGGGACATGCTTGAGGAGGCGGGCTTCCTGGTCGTGGAGGCCGCGGATGGAGACCAGGGACTGGCTAGGCTCGCCGGCCCCGGCCACCTCGACGTCCTGGTGACGGATTGCGACATGCCGGGACGCGTGAACGGACTGGGCCTGCTCGCGGAGGCCGCTCGGCTCCGCCCGGGTCTGGCCCGCGTCATGGTGACCGGCAGCATGATCGACGGATCGGTCGGAGACGTGGCGGTCCTGCCGAAGCCGTACAGGGCCCATCAGGTGGTCGCGTCCGTCCATAGAGCAATGGGTTCATCCCTTCGCGCGGCCGGCGCGGCATCGGCATTTTGACTTTTTCATAGGTCTCCGCTTCTTTGTCTGAGCAGGCTCGGAAGCAATGGATCCAATCAAGGATCCGTGGCCGCGCATGCACCGTGCCGACGACTCCGCCGGCTCGGGCAAGATGGCACGTGGGCGTCCCATAAGGCCCCTGATCGGAAGGAATGGTACGATGGCATTCAGCAACAAGAGCGCCGGCGGTGGCGGCGGTTCGCTCCCCCCGAGCCAGAACGCGGCCTTCGAGGTCGTCAGCTACGACGTGAAGGACAAGTTCAAGCCGTCGCTCGAGGACACCTTCAACGCCATCCTGCTCACCGAGGCGTTCGGTCAGCCGGAAGGTACGGAGATGACGTTCAAGATGCGCAGCCTGCCTGCGAAGGGCGAGACCATCCACGGCATGCAGTACGGCTCGTCGAAGCCGAAGCTGCCCCCGACCTCGGTGGCCCGCGACAACGTGCGCGGCGGCCAGGGCATCGCGGAGGGCGCCTACCTCGACCGCAAGAGCGGCGTCGTGATCATGAACTGGCTCACCATGAAGGTGCGGCAGCCGGAGACGAACATCGACCAGCTGCTGGCCGGCCAGTTCTTCTCGGTCGACAGCGAGCGCAAGAACAACAACACCGGCCGGGTCAATCAGTCCCGCTACATGTACGACGTCAACAACGCCCTGGTCATCGACCGCCTGGACGCCGAGGCGCTGCTGACCGTGATCGGTCCGCACCTGGAGACCCCTGGTGCCAATCTCGGCGGCGAGCCGGGCTTCCTGCTCCGCGGCATCGACCTCGACAACTTCAAGGACGAGGCGTTCCAGGCGACGCGCTTCACCGTGCCGCGGGTCGAGGAGGGCGGCGTGTACCGCACCGCGACCGCGAAGGAGGCCGTCGCGCGCTTCCTTGAGAGCGACGGGGCCAAGCGCTTCCTGACCGCCCTCATGGATCCGAACGACCCGGTGAAGAATCCCCTGATCGAGATCATCCCGATCGCCCGGATCCGGACGGGCAAGGATTCGCTGCCGAGCGAGTCCCAGAGCGGCAAGGACGATTCCCGCTTCTTCAAGCTGCCCGTCGCCGGTCAGCCGTACTTCGACCACTACATCGGCCGGGGCCACACGCACATCCGTTGGCAGGATCCGAAGACGGAGGGCGGCGACGGCTCCTTCTTCTCGACCCTGACGCTGCCGATGCAGCGCTACGATACCCCGATGTACGCGCCGGCCGAGATCCCGACGCCGAACCTGCCGCCGGAGGTGGCCGACTTCTTCCACGCGCGCGCCGAGGCGGTCGGTCGGAGGATCACCCCGCGCAACAACGCACCCGCGCCGGCGGCGGAGGAGCCTTCCTCGGGCCCGTCCCCGCGCTAAGCGCATCCGGGCCGGCCGACGGCCAGCACTGAAGGAACGAACCGAAGGGGTGGCGCTAGCCACCCCTTCATTCTTTCGTGGGTCCGCGCCATTGTGGTTTCATGACCCACCGCCCGTGGCCCAATCTCGCCGCATACGGCGCCCAGCTCCGGATCGCCCTGTTCCGCGAACCGGAAGGAGCGCGCGCGGCCGTCCTGAGCTGCAGGAACGCGCTCTCCCCCGTCCAGGCGGCGCGCCTCGCCGGTATGGGCTTCGTCAGGATCGTTCGGGACAAGGAGGTCTACGCCCGCCCCGGCGATGCCGTGGATCTCGACCGTCTGCGGCAGATCTTCCCCAGCGCCCTGGCGATGCGGACCGCCGACGAGGTGATCTTCTTCCACGCCGAGCGTTCGCCTTTCACGACGGCGGCCCCCGCCGCTGTCCGATCAGCCGAGCCGACGCCGAGCCAGGTGCCGCCGGTCGGGTCGCGCCCGCCCCAGATCTGTCTCTTATACACATCTCCGAGCCCACGAGACAAGAGGCAAT